>NZ_OY760055.1:610000-794420 GCF_963662885.1 uncultured Pseudodesulfovibrio sp. | reverse complement strand
GGTGGTAGCCAGGCCGCCGCGTGTGGGGTCGCGCAGGACGTGAACCTCGGGCAGTTCGCGGACGAGCTTGACCAGCAGGTGGTTGAGCGCAGCGGAGTCGGACTGGACCTTGGCTTCGAAATCCAGGCCCTCGCGGGTGCCGAGCACGGTCAGGCCGTGGTCGCCGATGGTTCCGGAGACCAGGACCGCGTCGCCGACCCTGGCGGCGTCGCCGCTCGGAGTCGGATCGGCGATGATTTCACCGATACCCGTGGTGTTGATGAATATCTTGTCGCAGGCCCCTTTGGGAACGACCTTGGTGTCGCCGGTGACAACCTTGACCCCGGCATGATTGGCGGCCTCCCCCATGGACTTCACGATCTTTTCCAGATCGGCCATGGGCAAGCCTTCCTCGATGATGTAGCCGCAGGTGATGTAGCGCGGCACCGCGCCCATCATGGCCACGTCGTTGACCGTGCCGTGCACGGCCAGGGAACCGATGTCGCCGCCCGGAAAAAAGATCGGGTCCACGGTGAACGAGTCGGTGGACATGGCGATTTTACCGGACAGGGAGAGGACCGCCGCGTCGTTGAGGCGGTCGAGTTCGTCGTTACCGAGGTATTTGAGAAAGAGGTCGGAAATGAGGCGCTGGGAAGCGCGGCCGCCGCTGCCGTAGTCGAGAAGAACTTTGTCAGACATATCTAATCCAATTTATACTTATAGTAGGCCGCGCAGGACCCCTCTGTGGAGACCATGCACGGGCCGACCGGATTGGCCGGAGTACAGGCCTTGCCGAACAGCGGACACTGGTCGGGCTGCTTGATGCCCTTGAGGATGTCGCCGCACTTGCAGCCGGGCAGGGACGGACCGTCCTTGATCTCGATGCCGAATTCCTTCTTGGCGTCGAAGGCCTCCCACTCGGGGCGAATTTCCAGGCCGGAACCGGGAATCAGGCCGAGCCCGCGCCACAGGGCGTCGGTGGGCTCGAAGACCTCGTACATGATTTCAAGCGCCTTGGGATTGCCGTTTTCACCGACGATGCGGGTGTAGTTGTTGACCACGTGGGCCTCGCCGCGATTTCGCCATTCGATCATCTGGTTCAGAGACTGGAGAATGTCCAGAGGCTCGAACCCGGTGACAACGGCGGACTTGGCGTAGTTTTCGGCGATGAAGTCATAGGGCTTCACGCCGATGATGGCCGAGACGTGGCCGGGCAGGATGAAGCCGTCGATGTTGATGGCCTCGTCGGCCAGGAGCGCGTCCAGGGCGGTGGGCACGGTCTTGTGGAAACAGAGAATACGCAGGTTGGTTATCCCCTGCTCGCGGGCCAGCTTCATGGTCCCCGCAATGGTCGGAGCCGTGGTCTCGAAGCCTACGCCGATGAAGACGACCAGATCGCCGGGATTTTCCTTGGCCAGCTTCAGGGTGTCGAACGGCGAATAGACCACCTTGACCCGAGCGCCGTCGGCCACGGCTTTCTTCAGATTGCGGCCCTTGTCTCCGGGTACCCGCATGAGGTCGCCGAAGGTCGCCAGGATGACATTGTCGCGCCCGGCCAGGTCCAGAAAGGCGTTGACCTCGGATTCGTGGGTAACGCAAACCGGACAACCCGGTCCGGAGAGGTGGACGATCTTTTCCGGCAGGAGGGACCGCAGCCCGCTCTGGAAGATGGCCACCGTATGGGTACCGCAAACCTCCATGAAGCGCAGCTCCCGGTCCAGTTCGGATTCCATCTTGTCGAGGATTTTCCGGCACAGGTCCGGATCACGAAACTTTTCCAGTAATTCGAAGCTCAAAGCATAGTCCTTTAGGCTGATTTCGGAACCGATTTCTTCAGGTTAGCGACAGTCATATACTCTCTCCAGGATATGGGCAAATGAAAAACCCGCCGGACCGGAAGGTAGCTACGGAGGGCGATTTACAGGACGCCGGGAAGCTTTTGGGTGAGGCTATTTTTCGCCGCGCAGGGCGATAGAGCGGACCAGAACCAGGGTTGCGATCTGGGCAGCCAGCAGGGTCGGCAGCATCAGGACGGTTGCTGCCACAGCAAGAGGGCCGGAAAGATAATGGGCGAAAGCCACCGGGCTGATCAGGATGGAGATGGTCCGCAGACCGTTGAGCAGAGCGAAAAGCGAGTAGGATATCCCCGCCGCAATGACCGCCCGATCATCCGCGCGCGACAGGAACAGGCTCATGGACAGGCTCATGGACAGGATGAGCAGCACCACGCAGGTGATGGTCAAGCGGGCCTGGTACGTCGGGGTGATGAAATAGAACCAGAACACGCCGACCGCCTGGCCCGTCAGCAGGACGGTCGACACCGTTACGGTTGTCCCATCCACCCTGCCCTCGAAAAAGATGCGGGTTCCCACCCATACCAGCACGATGCCCCCGGTCAGCAGCAGATGGGTGACGAATCCCTTGATCCAATCGCCGTAGTAGAAATCCGCTCCGGTACCGATGGAGGCCAGGCCCATTGCCGCGTATCCGGGCACCCACCAGGAAACGCCTGGGATACGTCGTTCCCGGTTGATGCTGCGCATGAGCCACGCCAGGATCAGGACGGCCAATCCGCCCAGAAAAAAGACAGCCTGTAGAATGATCAAGCCGTTCACGGTCTCCTCCCATTATGGCAATCATTAGCACATTAGGAAGAGGACTTCCAGAATTCAGCGAAAAGAATGGACTGGACGCTTCAAGACCCTTTTTTCCGGGATGCCTCCGCTTTATTTTTTCCGTCCGTACTGGTAGATGGAAACTATCGGATGCGCTTGTGCATCCCGCCAACCCGACGCCATCGCGCACGTACGCCATGTCTGCCAAGGATAACACCGTCATAGCCGGTCCCCGCCGGTCGAATCTGCCCCCGCCGCCCCCGGCCCTGCCCGATCCCGCGCTCTTCGTCCCGGACGATGCCCAGTGCGCCCGTTACTGTGAAGAATTCGCCATGCTTAAAAACGTGGTCGAACACAGCTACATGGTGGCCGATGTGGCGACTTTTCTGGCCGAGCGAGCGGTGGACAAGGGAATGGACGTGGATGTGCCCACGGTGCGGGCCTCAGCCCTGCTCCACGATCTGGCCAAGACCTACTGCATACGCCACGGCGGCTACCACAACCAACTCGGCGGAGCCTGGGTGGCGGAATTGACCGGCAATCCGATCATCGCCTCCGGGGTGACCCACCACGTATACTGGCCGTTCGCCCTGGACCTTGAGCCCTATTTCACGCCCCTGGCCGTGCTCTACGCGGACAAGCGCGTGAACCACAATCGCCTGGTGTCCGTCGAGGACCGCTTCAAGGACCTCATCGTGCGCTACGGCATCCCCCTGAAACTCCAGGACAGCATCAACGAAACCAAACGGCAAGCCCTGGAGCTCGAACAACTGTTATGCGACACACTCGAGGTGGACCTCAATGCATGTGATTTTAATAGCGGGCGGCTGGTCTGACGAACGCGACGTTTCCCTTTCCGGAGCCAGGAAGATCCGTTCCGCTCTGGATGAGCTCGGACACGACGTCACCTTTTTCGACCCCGCAGACGACTTTCATAACCTGCTCTCCATAGCCCGAAACGCCGACTTCGCCTTCATCAACCTGCACGGTACGCCGGGTGAGGACGGCCTGATCCAGGCCGTGCTGGACAAAGCGGGCTGCCCCTACCAGGGCGCGGGCCCGGCCGCTTCCTATCTGGCCCTGAACAAGGCCGCCGCCAAGGAGGTCTTCGAGGCCAACGGCATCAAAACCCCGGACTGGCAGCTCATCACGCCCACCCAGGGACGTGAGACGGCGCTCCAGCTTCCCCTGCCCGTGTTCGTCAAACCGGACAAGGGCGGCTCGTCGCTGGGCATGTCTCTGGTCCGCACTGCCGAGGAGTTCCCGGCCGCTCTGGACAAGGTCTTCGCCATGTGCCAGTCCGCGCTGGTGGAAACATTCATTCCCGGCGTGGAACTGACCTGCGGCATTCTGGGCAACCAAGCCCTGCCCCTGATCATGATCACCCCAAGGGACGGATCCGACTTCTTCGACTACGAGAACAAGTACGCGGCAGACGGTGCCGAGGAAATCTGCCCGGCCCCGGTTGACGAAACCCTGAGTTCATCCATTCAGGAGCAGATGCTCACGGCACACGCGGCGCTCGGCCTGACCGGCTACAGCCGGGGCGACTTCATCGCCACCGCCGACGGCCAGACCTACCTGCTCGAGGTCAACACGCTGCCCGGCATGACGCCGACCAGCCTGCTGCCCCGGGCCGCGGCCCACGTGGGCTACTCCTTCACCGAACTGATCGGCGAACTTATCCGGCTCGGCCTGGAAGGCAGGGAATAGATGGCGTTGACCGCTTTGGGCGTGGCCCTCAAGACCTACGGGCTGGCCTGGAAGGCCGCCCTTCCCCTGCTCAGATTCAACGGACGACTCAAGGACGGATGGGAACAGCGTACCCTGGCGGGCGGCATGCCCGCTGCGGCCGACCTGTGGATGCAGGCGGCCAGCGGCGGCGAGGCATATCTGGCCTGGGAGGTGCTCAAGCACCTGAAGCCGACCGGAAGCAAGACCCTGCGCGTGCTCGTGACCACCAACACTCTGCAAGGCTACCAGACCCTGCTGCGCGCCGCCGAGGAGATCAACGGACGCAAGGCAGGGTTGGCGGTACAGCCCTGGTATTTCCCGTTCGACGCCCCGGAAATCATGAGCCGCATGGTCCGGCACGTCCGCCCGAAACTCGTCGTCATCCTCGAGACCGAGATATGGCCGGGATTCCTGTCCGTGTGCAAAGCCGAGAACGTGCGCGTGCTTCTGGCCAACGGGCGCATGACCACCAAATCCCTGGCCGGGTACATGACCTGGCCCGGCCTGTTTCGCGCCCTGGGCCCGGACCGGATCATGGCCGTGTCCGAGACCGACGGCCGCCGCTTCGGCACCCTGTTCGGCCGGGAGCGGGTCTGGGTCATGCCCAACATCAAGTTCGACCGCATGGGCGACGCAGGCCCCATGGCCCGAAAGAACAACCCGCTGAGGGACCTGATCCGCGAAAAGGATTCGTTCGTCATCTTCGGCTCGGTGCGCAAGGAAGAGGAACACGACGTCACCAGACTGGCCGCCGGGCTCATGTCCGCGCGCCCTTCCACGGTGCTCGGGTTGTTCCCACGCCACATGCACCACCTGGACCTGTGGCGGAAAGCCATGGACGGGGCCGGACTCAACTGGGTCCTGCGCTCCCGCCTTTCCGGTCCGGCTGCCCTCGGCACGGTCATCCTTTGGGACTCCTTCGGCGAGCTGGTCCCGGCCTACGGGCTGGCCACGGCCGCCTTCGTGGGCGGTTCCCTGGCTCCGCTGGGCGGGCAGAATTTTCTGGAACCACTGACGAGCGGCGTGACCCCGGTTACCGGCCCGTACTGGAAAAATTTCGCATGGGTCGGCCGCGATATCATCGACTCAGGCCTGGCTGTTGAAGCGTCCGACTGGCAGGACGCCCTGGAATCAATCAAGAAAATCGTCGACAACCCGCCGCCTCGCCAAGAGGTGGCAGCGGCTGCGAAGCAGTACATCCGGGACCGCAGGGGCGGCGCGGAAGCCGTCTCCAAACAGGTTGCCGATTTTCTTAATAAGGATTAAATACGCTACCCAAGCAATGAGCGAATTCCCCGAATGTCACGGCATCATCCCCGCAAGGTATGACTCCTCGCGGTTCCCGGGCAAGCCACTGGTCGAGATCGGCGGCAAGCCCATGTTCTGGCACGTCTGGTCCAGGGCGTGCGCCTGCCCGCAAATGACCAGCGTGACCCTGGCCACGGACGACAAACGCATCTTCGACGCTGCCAAGGCGTTGGACGTACCGGTTGTCATGACGCGGCACGACCACAGCAGCGGCACGGACCGCGTGCTCGAGGCTGCCCGTACCCTGTCCATTGACTCCGACGCTGTCGTGGTTAACATCCAGGGTGACGAACCGTGCCTTGAAGCGGACATGCTGACCGAATTGGTCCGCCCCTTCGAGGATTGCAAGGTCCGGGTGACAACCCTGGCCACGTCCATCGGTCCGGATGAGGCGACATCGCCCGACCGGGTCAAGGTGGTCCGGGCGAGCAACGGACGGGCGCTCTACTTCTCCCGCTCGCTGGTGCCCTTCGACCGCGACGGGAAGATGCACGGTTTTCTGCTGCACATCGGCCTTTATGCCTTCCGTATGGAGGCATTGGAACGATTCGGCAGCCTGGACCCGAGCCCGTTGGAGCAGCGGGAAAAACTGGAGCAACTCCGTCTGCTCGAAGACGGCATCGATATTTACGTGACCGAGACGCGGCACTGCTGCCACGGGGTGGACAGGCCCGAAGACCTCGTCAAGGTCAAGACCATTCTGGAGAACCATTGATGAAAGCGATTCTTGCCCTCGAAGACGGCACGATTTTCAAGGGGACGAGTTTCACCGGCCAGGGCGAGGCCTCCGGTGAGGTCATCTTCAATACCGGCATGACCGGTTATCAGGAGATTCTGACCGACCCGTCCTACACCGGGCAGATGGTCACCATGACCTACCCGCTCATCGGCAACTACGGGATCAATCCCGAGGACGTGGAGTCGCACAAGGTCCAGGCGGCCGGCTTCATTGTCAAGGAATGCTGCAAGAGACCGAGCAACTGGCGCTCGACCATTTCCCTGCCCGACTACCTGACCGAGGCCGGTGTAATGGGTATCGAAGGAATCGATACCCGCGCCCTGACCCGCCACCTGCGCATCAACGGCGCCCAGCGCGGATTCATGGCTACCGGCGACGTCGACCCGGCCGAGCTGGTCGAAAAGGCGCGCTCCATCGAGAACATGGAAGGCCTCAACCTGGCCGACCGCGTGTCCTGCGAAAAGCCCTACACCTGGGACGGCAAAAAGCCCGTGTACATCGACGACATCAAGGACTTCGCCTGGAAAGGCAAAGGCCCCAAGCTCGTGATCTACGACTTCGGCATCAAGTGGAACATCCTGCGCCTCATGGAGGCCCAGGGCTTCGACATGATCGTGGTCCCCTCCCACTACACCGCCGCCCAGGCGCGCGAACTCGGTCCCGACGCCGTGTTCCTGTCCAACGGCCCCGGTGACCCGGCTGCCGTGACCACCGCGGTGGAAGCGGCCAAGGACCTGTGCGAGGACATGCCTGTTGCCGGTATCTGCCTGGGCCACCAGATCCTCGGTCTGGCCATGGGCGGAACCACCTACAAGCTCAAGTTCGGCCACCACGGCTGCAACCATCCGGTCATGGACCTGCAGACCGAGAAGATCGAAATCTCCTCTCAGAACCACGGCTTCTGCGTGGACGTCGAAGGCCTCGATTTCCTCGAAAAGACCCACGTGAACCTGAACGACAATACCCTTGAGGGCTTCCGCCACAAGGAAAAGCCCATCCTGGCCATCCAGTATCACCCGGAAGCAGGTCCCGGCCCTCACGACAGCCGCTATTTCTTTCCGAGATTTCGTGATATGGTCAAGGAAAGTACCGGGATATAGTCCCGCAAGAACCACAGCCAGGAACATCGCATGTCCGCAGATCTGATCAAGTCACGCAAGAAGCTGAATTCCGTCGCCACGCTCTTGAAAAAGGGCAAATACATGCCGGCGGTACAGGCTGTTCACGATGGCCTCATTCTCTTCCTCAAGAATCAGGTCATGAAAAATGAACGGGACGAGTTCGAGGAAATCCTCGAAAAGGTTACCTATGTGCTCAACTCCGACAAAGAGTTGCGCAAGATCTATCCTCTGGTCATCAGCTATGAGCCCGGAAAGGAACGTCCCCTGCTCGACGCCATGCGCGAACTGCTCCAGGAGCTGCAAAAGGCCCTCAACGAAGAGGTCCAGGGCGACCTGGAAGCGCTCGAGGCCCAGAAGCAAGCCGAACTCGAGAAGGGCCAGGCCCTCCTCGACGGCCAGGATTGGGACAAGGCCAACGAGGTCTTCGATCAACTGGTGCGGACCTTCAGCGGCGACCCGGAGCTCAAGGCCGACATCGCCGACCGCTACCTCAATGCGGGCCGGTACAAGGAAGCCTACTCCATGCTGGACGAGGCGCTCAAGGACGACCCCAACGCCATCCATCTGTACAACCGCATCGGCATGGTCCTGCGCAAGATGCAGGACTTCGAGACCGCCGAAAAGTACTACCTCAAGGCCCTGACCCTGGCCTCGGATGACGAATACCTGCACTACAACATGGGCCGCCTCTACTACGACTGGCGCAAATGGGGCAAAATGGCCAGCTCCGCCAACAAGGCCGTGGAAATCAACCCCGGCTTCGCCGAAGCCGTCAAAATGCTCAAATTCGCCCAGAAAAAAATGGGCTAGCAGACCGCTACGATATTCAACCCAAAAGGGCTCCCAATGGGAGCCCTTTTTCGTTGCTCGCGCCTCCGGCGGCCGGTGGGGGCAGCCTTTTTACATCAGGCTTTCGATGTACAGCGCGGCGGCGAAAAGGTCATCACAGACATGGTCGGCCTTTTGGCCGCACTTGGCTTCCTCTGTCGCGCCCTTGCCCGTGCGTACGAGGATCGTGGTGGCGCCAGTCACGTTTCCCACACCGATGTCGGCGGATTTGTCGCCAATCATGAACGCATTGGCGGGATCGAAATCCAGCTCGGCGGCGGCCTGCTCCATGAGCCCGGGCTTGGGCTTGCGGCAGTTGCACTTGTCCTTGGGTTCATGCGGGCAGTAGAAGACGCCGTCCACGGTCACACCATGCTCGGCCAACAGCTCGATCATGCGCTCATTGCAGGCGTGGACCGCGCTTTCGTCATAATACCCCCGTGCGACTCCACTCTGATTGGTCAGCACGGCCAGACCGAAGCCCATGCCCTGCATGCGCCGCAACCCCTCGACGGCTTGGGGCAGGAGCTCCACGCCCTCGGGGTCGTGAAGGTAGTGCTTGTCAAAGATGATGGTGCCGTCGCGATCCAGCAGGATGTACCGTTTGAACATGGTTACCGCGCCTCGCCGACCAACTTTTGCAGCATGTCCAAAGCGGCCCGGAAACTGTCGATGGACGCTTCTCCCGTACCCACCAGATCGTAGCCGGTACCGTGGTCGGGCGAGGTACGCGGATACGGCAGACCGAGGGTGACGTTCACGGCGCGGCTGAAATGAAGGAGCTTGAGCGGCGCGAGTCCCTGGTCATGGTACATGGCCAGCACAGCCGGGTATTGGCCCTTGGCAGCAAAATGGAAAATGGTGTCTCCGGGGATGGGACCGGCCACGTTGAGGCCCTCTGCCGCGGCCTGTTCCAGAGCCGGAATGACTGTCTTGATCTCCTCGTCGCCGATACGCCCGGACTCCCCGGCATGGGGGTTGAGCCCGCACACACCGATGGGCCCTTCCAGCCCCAGAGTGCTCACGAAATCGGCAGTAAGACGCAGGCAGTGGAGGATGCGCTCCCTGGTCACCAGAGCAGGCACGTCGCGCAGCCTCGGGTGGGTGGTCACCAGGCTGACGCGCAACTTGGGCGAGGGGTCGTCCGGGTCGTGGCCGCACAGGTGCATGCACACATTGTCGCGCCCCACACCGAGTTTTTCCGCCAGAAATTCCGTGTGGCCGGGAAAATCAAATCCGGCGGCGTTGAGCATCGCCTTGTTTAGGGGGCAGGTCAGCAACCCCTGAGCCAGCCCGGATTTAAGGACTTCAATGGCGGCATCCAAACTGACGCCAGCCGAAAGGCCCCCCTCACGGCAGGGTGAGCCCGGAGGAAAGCATACATCCTTCAGCATCGGCGGCTGGTAAATGTAGACGCCGGGGCTCTTGTCCGTGATTTGATCCCGAGAATCCATGGGGGTGAAGAAACGTGCCGCACCCAGCCGGGCCAGTTCGCGGTCCAGGGCCGCAATGGGTCCTATGAGCAGGAACCGGTCCGTGGGCTCACCGGAATCCAGGAAATGGCGGGTGACCAGTTCAGGGCCAAGACCGCAGGGGTCGCCGAGGGTTATGCAAAGAGTTCGCATGATGATTTCACCTTGAATGCGGGCTTGCCGGAATGATCGATTTCAGGAGGCTACGCGCGGGCCCGGGCCAAGTCAATCCGCGTCCGGTCAGGGGCTCTACCCGATTTTGGCGAGGTAATCCGCCAGAATCTGCGCATGGTCGAAAGCCAGCTCGGGCCACTGCCCCAGCGGGTAGACAACGGCATCCGCCGCGTCGTCGCCGGCAGCGAGCTGCGACGGGTCTTCGGGCTCGCCGGTGTAGACCACGCTCATGGTATGGCCGCGCGGGTCGCGGGCCGGGTCCGAGTAGACCCCGAGCAAACCGGTCAGACGCACATCGAGTCCGGTCTCTTCCTTCATCTCGCGCACGGCGGCCTGCTCGCAGGTCTCGCCGTAATCCACGAACCCGCCGGGCAGAGCCCAGCCCAAGGGCGGGTTGCTTCTTTTAACCAGGACCACGCCCTGCCCGCCTTCAGGCAACGGCATGGCGATGACCACGTCCACCGTGGGGGTCGGATTCCGATACACATGAATTTCACCCCCGCAATGGGGGCAGGTCTGCACTTTGCCCATGACACGCTCCGTTTGCTGTTGGATACGGCAGGACTTTCCCCAAACACGGCCGCGAAGTCAAATCCGGGGCAAACGGATTCCACTTTTTTTACCCTCCGGAAAGGTGTCCCAACCATCCTAACCCCACGACAATTACGGGACAGGCATGCTCTTTACAGCCGAGGTCAAGATCACAACCTATTGTATTTAATAGAAATGTATTTACACAGCAAACCATACGAGAAAGGCTTCATCGGAATTTCCGGTGAAGCCTTGGCTTTCTCGTGTGCAAATTAAAGGAAGAACTTATTTTACATGTAGCAACCACTGTGCCAAAACCGAGAACAATGAGCTGATTTAAATAATACTCAATAAAAACAATATATTACAATTCAACAGTAACAAAATAAAAAATCCTGCACCCCAAACTGGGGTACAAGATTTTTTACCTTGGACCGGCAAAGGTCCATTTCCCGTGTATGCGGGTTCAACTTTTTTGACCCGCCTTCGGAATCAGGCGTTGCGCACGGCTACGGAGAATCCCTTGTCGCAAAGTTTCTTGATGGAAATCTCGCCCTCGCGAATGATCTCGAGCTTGCTGGAGCCGAGCATGCGGACCACGGTGGAGGCTTTGTGCCCCCGCGGCCACGGCGGGTCGAAATAGGAGCCGTCGACCATCTCCAGAAGCGCGGGGTCAATATCCTCGGGCAGGGCCGCCGCCGGTTTGCCCGACAGGTTGGCGCTGGTGGCCACGATGGGCTTGCGGAACCGGCGCGACAGTTCCGAGGCGAACGGATGGCCGGACCAACGCACCGAGGTGTAGCCCTCCTCGTCGGACAGCCAGGAGGGCAGCTCGGGCAGCGCCTTGACCAGAATGGACAGCGGACCGGGCCAGAACGCGCCGGCAAGGTCCAGCAGGGAGCGGGACTTCTCGGCCGTAACCAGATCGAGCATGTCCAGACCGCCGATGATCAGGGGCAGCGGCCGCTCCTCGGAGCGTCCCTTTACCTCGGCCACGCGGTCGCAGGCCTTCGCGCTGGTGGCGTCGCAGCCGAGCGCGTACAGGGTTTCGGTGGGGTATATGACAATGCCGTCGGAACGGAGGACCTTGAGCAACTCCTGCATGATTGTCTCCTTACCTCGAATACCATTGGGTTTTGAGCGACTCCATTTCCTCTTTGGAAAAGGAGGGTTCGTCGTACATGCCTTCGGCGTTCCGCTGAGTGAACGCCTGGTACAATATGATGGCCGCAGCCACCGAGACGTTGAAACTCTGAACCATGCCCTGCATGGGGATGTAGACCTCGTCCGGAACAAGCTTTGCCAGATCCGGGGATGTTCCCCGGTGCTCGTTGCTCAGGATGACCGCCGTGGGACGGGTGAAGTCGAAATCCATGACCGGCTTCGCGGTCTCCGAAAATCCGGTACGCAGAATCTGCATGCCCTGGCTCTTCAGATCAGCGACCATCTCGGCCGCGTCGACATGCTCGGTTCGCTCGATCCACTTCTTGGCCGAGGCCGAGCTTTTCTGGGCCAGGTCGGGCCACTGCGAGTCTGTATAATACAAATGTACACCGGCCACGCCAAAGGCGTCGCAACTCCTGAGGACAGCCGAGACATTGTGAGGGTCCCAGATGTTGTCCATTATCAGGGTCAAATCCTTCTGCCGCCGGGACAGCACCGCATCGATACGTTTCTTCCTTTCTTCCGTTATCTCTTTGGGCATGCGGGGTTGGTATCCATTCTACAATGGTTTGGCAACCCCGTACGCCCTTTCAAGCGGACGCAAGCAGCCAGATTATAATGTGATGCGAGTTATAAATTCCTATCATCATATTGACATTTTTTCATTTTACATAGGAAAAGAAGATGAGATTTCTCTTTCCAAGGTAAGAAAGCGGGGAACGAAATGCGTGCACTTATTGTCGAAGACGAATTCCTCAGCCGCAAAGTTTTGCGGTCGTTCCTGATGACACTTTTCGAAGTGGACATCGTGGTCAACGGCCGGGAGGCGGTGGAGGCGTTCAAGATGGGCCATGACGAGAACAGGCCCTATGACCTGATCCTCATGGACATCATGATGCCCGAAGTGGACGGGATCGAGGCGTTGCAGAAGATTCGGGACCTCGAGACAACACACAACTACCGGCCGAGGGTCAAGGTCATCATGACCACGGCCCTGGACGACCCCAGGACGGTCATACGGACCTTCCACGACGGTGAGGCATCGGCCTACATCGTCAAACCGGTCGCAAAGGACAAGTTGTATGCCGAGTTGGAGAAACTCGGGCTTTTGCACAAGTAAAGCCAAGGACCCGTCATGAGCGAAGACCCGATGGTTGAGGAGTTCTTCTCCGAAGTCAACGACAAGTATTACCCCCAGGTGATGGAGGGACTCGAGATGCTCGAGGGCGACGATCTGGCCCAGGGCATCGAGATCCTGGCTCGTCCCCTGCACACCATCAAGGGTGTCACCGGCTTCATGGCAGGATTCGAGGAAGCCTCCCATTTCACCCACAAAATTGAAGATTTTCTGAAAAAGGTGCAGGCCGGAGAAGTCGAATCCACTTCCACCAACGTGACCCTGCTCTCGCGCGGGGTGAACATGATCTTCCAGGTTCTGGAACAGCTGCGCGAGGGCGACACCGACACCGGGGAACGGGAGGAAGTCCTGGCCCTGATCAAGGAGGCTTCCACCAGCGAACAGTCCGAGGGGGAATCTCTCGGCGCCGGCGTCGACGTGGAGACCAGGGAAGGCGTGACCGTTATCAAGGTCAAGGATCCGCGCGTCCACCTGGAAGGCCATTTCAAGCCGATCATCTCGGCCATTTTGTTCATCGAACCCGGCGACTCCGTGTTGCTGGACCTCAGCGATGTGCTGACCTTCGGCTCCGGAGCCTGGGCCGCCGTCGCCAGTATGGGCACGACTTTCAAGATCGCCGCCTGCGGTCTGTCGCCCGACGCCAAGCAGACGCTCATCGGGTGGGGCTTCGACAAAACCATCTCAGTGTATCCCGACAGGGAAACCTACTTCACCACGCAATAAGGGGAAGCCATGCAGGACAGCATTATCCAGTGCATCGAGGACATCGAACAGCAAATCCTCGAAGTGGACGCCACCGGCCAGGGAGTCGACGCGGTGGTGGACGCACTCGGCCTGTCGTGCATGCAACTCTCCTCCGCCGGGGTCATCGCCCTGTTGGACATGCTGAAGGACGGCATAACGCCGGTCAACAGCGACATCATCACCTCTCTGCTCGGTATCTGCGAGGCCCAGAAAAAATTCTACTTCGCGCTGGGCGGCCTGCTCGATGGCAGCGCCGATGCCCTGGCCAAGATCAAATCCGCCCCGGCCGCAAAGGTTGTCGAGGAATCCGAGGAAGACGCGGCCAAGGCCTTTGAGGAACCGCCAACCGCCGAGGCCGAAGCCCCGGAGGAAGAGGACGCCCCCGCGGAAACCAAGGCCGACGCCAAGCCCGAAGCCAAGCCCGAACCCAAAGCCGACGCCAAAGGCGGGTCCTCGGCCATCTCATCCATCCGCGTGGCCACGGACCGTCTGGACAGAGTCATCGAACTGGTGGGCAAGCTCATGGTCACCTATGCGGTCATCGCCCAGGGCGGGGCCACCAGCATGACCCAGATGGCTTCCAGCCTGCGCGAGCTGGACAACGTCATCACCCGGCTCCAGCAGGAGGTCAACGCCATCCGTCTGGTGCCGCTCAAGCAGATTTTCATGCCCATGCACCGGCTGGTCAAGAGCCTGTCCCAGAAGATCGGCAAGAAGCTCGACTTCGAGGTCAAGGGCGACGACTTGGCACTGGACAAGACCATTGTGGAATCCCTGAACGAGCCGCTGGTCCACCTGCTCAGAAACGCGGTGGACCATGGTCTGGAAGACCCGGAGGGCCGAAAGGCCGCGGGCAAGTCCGAAAGCGGCACCGTGACCCTGTCCGCATGGCGCAAGGGCGACAGCGCCTTCATTCAGGTGAGCGACGACGGGCGCGGGCTGGATCCGGACCGTATTTTGGCCAAGGCCCTGGAAAAGGGACTGGCCGACCCGGACAAGGAATACGAAACCGAGGAAATCCTCCAGTTCGTGCTCCAGAGCGGTTTTTCCACTGCTGAAAAAATCACCGATGTATCCGGACGCGGCGTGGGCATGGACGCCGTGGTCAACGCCATCAAGGTCGCCCTGGACGGCGAGGTGTCCATCGAGAGCACGCTCGGCAAGGGCGCGGCCTTCACCATCGTCGTCCCCCTGGACCGCTCGGCCAACGAAGGCATCGTGGATGCTCTGGTCTGCAAGGTGGGCGGCGACACCTTCATCATGCCCAGCCGCGACGTGGTCGAAATCTACATGCCTCGGCGCAACGACGTGGTCGCCCTTCCCGACGGCCGTGAAACCGTGGACGTGCGCGGCGAAGTCCACTCCCTGCTCCGGTTGGCCGATCTCCTTGAGCTGACCCCGGAGATCGACAACATCGAGATGGCACAGGCCATAGTGGTCCGGGTGGGCGACTACAAGGGCGCCATCCTGGTCGACGAAGTCCTCCGGCAACAGCAGGTGGTCATCACCGGCTTCACCGTACCGGTACATGAAATTTTCGAAATCCCCATCCTCGGCTACGGCATGATGGGTGAATCCGACGCCCTGGTCATCGACGCCGAGGAAATGATCCAGCAATTCCAGGAGCGCATCGCCAAGGCGGCGCAGTCGTCCTTGACATAAGTGTTGTCCGAAGCATAGTTCTCAATCTTCAGGTGTCCTCGGACTCAATAGGGAATCCCGTGTGAATCGGGAGCGGACCCGCCGCCGTGACGTCCTGCCGAACCGCTGCCATTCATGCCACTGGGGTTTCCCTGGGAAGGCGGGAGCGGGAGGGACCAGCCGGAAGACCTGCCTGATGCGCTCAATGGACTTGCCACGGTGGTACGTGGGCTTGCCGCCGAGGTATTGAAGGGAATAATACGGACCCCTTCCTCTGAATTCGATGAGGAAGGGGTTTTTCTATTCTCTTACCCGCCCTTTTTCGGAGAACATTGATGACTTTGCTCAGAAACTCCATCTTCCTGCTTCTCGCCCTGCTGCTGGCCGTTCCGGCGCAGGCCGGACACCATGACGAAGGCCCGGTCAAACCGGCGATCGTCCTGGCCGCCTTCGGTACGTCCTACCCCGAAGCGGTCAAATCCATCCTGAACATCAAGGCCAAGGTGGAAGCGGCCAACCCCGGCGTTCCCGTGCGCCTGGCCTTCACCTCCAACATCATCCGCCGCATCTGGCAGAAGCGCCAGAACGACGCGGCCTGGAAAAATGCGCACATCGACATCCCGGAGGAGGTCCTGTACGTCAAGCACCCGCTGGCCACCATCGCCGACCTGCAGAATGACGGCTTCCGGGACATCACCGTGCAGTCCCTGCATGTCTTCGCGGGCGAGGAATTCCATGACCTGACCACTCTGGTCGGCTCGCTTGGGTCAATCCGTACCCTGAAGCCCCGCCATGCGCCCTTTGTCCGCCTGGCACTCGGCCGTCCGGCTCTGGGCATGCCCGGCGAGGCCCATCCCTACACCGAGGATCTGGCCAAGGCGGCCAAGACCCTGAAGGCCGACGTGGAACACGCCCGCAAGCTGGACGCCGCGCTGGTCTACATGGGCCACGGTAACGACTACTTCTCCACCGGTATCTATTCCGAATTCCAGAAGGTCCTGCAGGCCGAATACGATTATCCCATCTACATCGGCTGCGTGGAAGGCTTCCCCGGATTCGACGACATGGCCAAGACCCTCAAGGCAGCGGGCAAGAAGAATATCCTGCTCAAGCCGTTCATGATCGTGGCCGGAGACCACGCCACCAACGACATGGCGGGCGACGAGGACGACTCCTGGAAGGTCATGCTGACCAAGGCCGGTTACAAGGTCACCCCGGACCTCAACGGGCTGGGCATGAACGACGCCTGGGCCGGGTTGTATGTGGATCACGTCAAGGACGCCATGGCCGCACAGCCGGACGCGAAATAGGCTTATGACGACCGCTGTCTCCCGCACCCCTTTACGCAATGGCCTGACCGTGGCCCTGCTTGCCGCCGTGCTCGCCGGGCTGGCCCTGGCCGCCTGCGCCATGGGGGTGATCTCCCTCCCGGCAGGCGACGTCCTGCGCGGACTGGCAAACGGGCTGCGGGGGGCGGCGGATACCATGAACGCGACCACGGCGGGCATTCTCTTCGATGTTCGCCTGCCGCGCATCCTGACCTGCTCGGCCGTGGGCTTCGGCCTGGCCGTGGCGGGGGCGGTCTTTCAGGGGCTGCTGCTCAACCCTCTGGCCGATCCGTTCACCCTGGGCGTGTCCTCGGGCGCGGCCTTTGGCGCGGCCCTCGCCCTGCTCCTTGGGCTTTCCTTTTTCGGTCCGTCCACCCTGCTCGTCCTGGCCTTTGCGGGCGCGGCCCTGACCCTGTTTGCCGTCATCTCCCTGGCGGGCAGGGACGGCGAGCTGTCCCCGGCCTCGCTCATCCTGTCCGGGGTCATTGTCTCGGCCATCCTCTCGGCGGGCATCAGCTTCATCAAGTACCTTGCCGACGAGCGCGTCTCCGTCATCGTCTTCTGGCTCATGGGCAGTTTCGTGGGCCGGACCCTGAGCGATGCGGCTTTGGCCGGGGCGGCCTCCATGGCGGCCTTCGCGATCTGCCTCTATTACGGACGCGACCTGAACATCATGAGCCTGGGCACCCGTTCGGCCCGCAGCCTTGGCGTGGATACAGGCCGGGTCCGGCTTATCCTGCTCGTGACCGCCTCACTGGTCAGCGCGGTCTGCGTGTCCGTGAGCGGAATCATCGGCTTTGTCGGGCTCATTGTGCCGCATCTGATGCGCATGGTCGTGGGGCCGGACAACCGCTGGCTGCTGCCCGCCTCGGGCCTCGGTGGAGCCATCCTGCTCCTGCTGGCGGATACGGTGACCCGCGCTCTGCTGCCCCATGAGGTACCCATCGGCGTGCTCACCGCGCTCATCGGCGGACCGGTATTCTGTTGGATCTTCAGCCGCTCGCGGAGGCTGGCCCGTGGATAACGCCATGTTCTCCGTTCAGGACCTCGGCTACGCCTACGGCGATACGCCGGTGCTTCGCGGGCTGGACCTGGAGTTCGCGCCGGGAATGGTCCACGGCGTGATCGGCCCCAACGGCAGCGGCAAGTCCACTCTGCTCGGCCTGCTGGCCGGGTTGCTCAAGCCTGTTTCCGGCGCTGTGCGTCTCAACGGCGACGAGGTCTCCAACCTCCCCCCGGCCCGGCTTGCCGGTCTCTGTGCCCTGGTTTCCCAGGACCAGCCCCTGCGCTTTCCCTTTACCGTGGCCGAGACCGTGCTCATGGGCCGCCACCCGCACATCCCCCGTTTCAGCCGCCCCGAGCCCCACGACATGGAGCGCGTGGAACAGGCCCTGGCCGCCATGGACCTGACGTCCCTGCGACACCGCGCCGTGGCCGACCTGTCCGGCGGTGAGCGCCAGCGGACCGCCGTGGCCCGTGGCCTGGCGCAGGAAACCCCGGCCCTGCTGCTGGACGAACCCACTTCGGCCATGGACATCCGGCACGCCATGGCGACCATGGAAGAGCTGACCAGTCTGGCCGAAGCGGGCCGTACCGTGGTGGCCGTGCTCCACGATCTGAACCTGGCCGCCCGGTACTGCGACAACCTGGTCATGCTGGACAAAGGGACCGTTCACGCCTATGGCAACGTGTCCCGCACGCTTACTCCCGACAACATTCACGCGGTCTTCGGCGTGCGCGCCGCTGTTCTGGAAACCGAATACGGACCGCACATCGCCTATATTCAAGGAAATTGATTTTGAAACGCTTTTTCTTCACCTTCGCCTTTATCCTGCTCCTCTGTTCCACAGCCCAGGCCCGGACCATCACCGATGACTCCGGCCGGTCCATCTCATTCGACAAGCCGTTCACCCGGATCATATCCCTATATGGTGCACACACCGAGAATCTCTTCTCCCTCGGCCTGGACGAACAGATCATCGGCGTGTCCACCGGTGAGGACTACCCCGCCGCCGCCCTGAACAGGCCGACCTTCAACGCCCGGGACGGCGTCGAAAAGTTCCTGGCCGCCAAGCCGGATCTGGTCCTGATCCGGCCCATGCATATGCGCGCCTACGCCGGACTGTGGAACGCGCTGGCCCGCCACGGCATCACCGTGGTCTCGCTCCAGCCCGGCTCCATGGACGCCATGTTCGACTATTGGCGAACCCTGGGAGCCCTGACCGGACGCCAGATCAAGGCCGAAGGCATGATCGAGAATTTCCGGGACGGCATCCGCCGCGCCGAGGACAGGCTGGCAACCATCCCCATGGAGGAGCGGCCCGGCGTGTTCTTCGAGTCCATCCACAGCAAGTCCGCGACCTTTTCGCCCGGCTCCATGCCCCTGTTCGTCCTCGAAAAGGCGGGAGGCATCAACGTGGCAGCCGACGCCAGACCCCGCCACGGCACCAACATCGCGGACTACGGTCTGGAACGGTTGCTGGACAAGGGAAACAAGATCGACGTCTACCTGGCCCAACGCGGCACCATGAACGACGTCTCAGTCAAACAGATCGTGAACAGCCCGGCCGCCTCCCGCATCAAGGCGGTCCTGACCCGCAACGTCTTTCTGGTGGACGAGCATCTCGTCTCCCGCCCGACCCTGCGCCTGCTTGAAGGCATCGACACGGTGTTCCAGCTCCTGCACCCCTAGCCCGAGTTGACGAGCCCCCGCAAAACAGACACAGTCGGCTACCGACAAAAACATAACGGATAGACAACGTGACCAAGAAAGGCACCCTCTACGGTATCGGGGTCGGCCCCGGCGACCCGGAACTGCTCACCCTCAAGGCCGTCCGCGTCCTCGGACAGGTGGACGTGATCTTTGCCGCGGCCTCCACCAAGAACGACTATTCCACGGCCTATTCCATCGCCAAGCCGCACCTCAAGGACGACGTACGCATCGTTCGCCTCGGCTTCCCCATGACCAAGGACCAGGATGCCCTGGACGCGGCCTGGACCGAGAACGCCCGGCTCGTGGCCGAAGTCCTGGACAGCGGCCTGGACGCCGCCTTCCTGACCCTGGGCGATCCGCTGACCTATTCCACCTACGGCTACCTGCAACGGACCCTGCTGACCATGAACCCGGACCTGCGTTTGCGCGCCGTGCCGGGGATCACCTCGTTCCATGCCGCTGCCGCTCGCGTCGGTCTGGTCCTATGCGAGTCCAAGGAGTCCCTGCTGATCACCTCAGGCGTGGCCGACCCGGCCCGGCTGGAGGAACAGCTCAATACCGCCGACAACGCCGTCATCCTCAAGGCGTACAAAAATTTCGATGACATCCGCGCCCTGCTGAACAAGCTTCGCCTGGCCGACACCACGGTGCTCGTCTCCCGGCTGGGCATGGATGAGGAGTCCATCCTCATGGACATCAAGGACGCCCCGAAGCAGCCCCACTACTTCTCGCTGGCACTGGTCAAGAGGAACAAGCAGTGAGCACAGCCATCGTCCTGGCCGCCTTCGGCTCCCGGCACAAGAATGCCATGGACTCGCTGACCCACATCACCGAACGGGTAAAGGCCGCGTACCCGGACATTCCCGTGCGCGTGGCCTACACCTCGAAGACCATCCGCGGCCACATGAAGAAGGCCGGTGAAGCGGTCGACTCCGTGCCGGCAGCCCTGTACAAGCTGCTGAGCGAGGGCGTCACGCACGTGGCCGTCCAGTCCCTGCACCTCATTCCGGGCACCGAGTTCCACGAGCTTCTCAGCCTGGCCAACGAACTCATGCTCCGCGAGGACGGCTTCTCCCGAGTGGAAGTCGGGTTTCCCCTGGTGGCTGGAGAAGCGGGTGTGGAAGAGGTGGCCGATGCGGTCATGGTCATTGCCGAACAGGGCAAGGGCGAGAATGACGCCGTACTCTTCATGGGCCACGGGACCAAGCACGACGGCAACGTCTACTACGAGGCCCTGCACCGCGCCTTCCAGAAGCGCAACCAGTCTGTGCACATGGGCGCCATGGAGGCCGAGCCCGGCATCGACGCGATCATCGAACGGTTCAAGCGCGACGGCGTCAAAAAGGCCCACCTCCTGCCATTCCTTTTCGGTGCGGGCTGGCACGCCGCCCGCGACATGGTCGGCGACTCCGAAACCAGTTGGAAGACCCGCCTGGAAAAAGCGGGCATCGAATGTGAGGCCGTGCTCAGAGGCGCGGGCGAATACGACCACCTCGTGGATATCTGGCTCAGCCACCTCCACGACGCGCTGCGGCGCATGAACCGCTGCTAGCGGCCGGCGTAAGTATGGGGTGTTCGAGGTACCTGCCGTACGGCTGGACCTCAGTCGAATTTCAACCGGCTGGTTCGGCGGGCCTCGGCCTGGCGTTTTTGCTCGTCAAGCACGAGGCGGTGCACGGCGTCTTGGGCCCGACGGTCCAGCCCCGCGAAGGCCAGGCCGGTGAAGCTGGACTCCACGCGAACCACGCGGGCAATGATGTCATGGGCCACGCGACAACCCTTGTGGTACAGGCCGATCTCGTAGGTTTCTCCGACGCGCATGCCGGTATGTCCGGACAATCCAACGCCGGTGGGGCTTAGATCCGTAGCCGAATACACGGCCGCGCGGCCAGCCACCTTGACGTGCAGTCCATTGATGACCGCCCGATACGCGGCGCGCTTGCCGGAGGATGGCTTGAAGGATATGGAAAAAGGATTGGCAGCCATGTTTTCCTTTGGGGTTTGGACTTTCTATCAACTCCCGCCACCGCTGCCAAGCCCATTGCCGCCGTTTACAGCGCACGCGCCTTGAGCTAGTCTGCGCCCCAACGGAGAAGACGTGAGCATACTGATACATACCCATGACGGCGGGCGATTCGCCCTGGAGCCCAAGCCGGGCGACACCCTGGCTCGGACCATATTTCTCTCCCGGCTGTGGCACGGCGTGCCGCTGTGCTCGGGCCTGGGCAAATGCGGTCTGTGCCGCGTGCGATATCTCAAGGACGCGCCCGAAGCCAATCGCGACGAGCTGAAAAAACTCGGCCAGGAGCGACTCGACCAGGGCTGGCGGCTCTCCTGCCTGCACCCGTCCGAACC
The DNA here is from genome assembly GCF_963662885.1 of uncultured Pseudodesulfovibrio sp. NCBI lineage: Bacteria > Pseudomonadati > Thermodesulfobacteriota > Desulfovibrionia > Desulfovibrionales > Desulfovibrionaceae > Pseudodesulfovibrio > uncultured Pseudodesulfovibrio sp. The sequence goes on along the minus strand of NZ_OY760055.1, from coordinate 772,836 downwards.
GTGCGAAATCGAGTTGCCCGAGCCGGTACGCAGCCAGCGCGCCGTGCGCGCCCTGAAGCAGATTGGCGGTGATTTCTCCCTGGCAGTGGACCTGGGCACCACCTCGGTTCACTGGACCGCCTTGGTTGACGGCGAACCTGTGGCCACAGGCCGCGAACTCAACCCCCAGATGGGCATGGGCTCCGAGGTCATGTCCCGGCTGGCCGCCGCTTCCACCGCCGAAGGCCGGTTCGTGCTCCGCGCCCTGATCACCGACCGCATCACCGAACTGGCCCTGCTCGCCACCCGCAACCTGGGCGGCAACTGCGTCGGGCTGGCCGTATCCGGCAACCCGGCCATGACCTACATCCTGCTCGGCAAGAAACCCGACGACCTGGCCGCCGCTCCTTACCAACTGACCTATTTCGGCGGCGACGAGAAACGACTGGGCGCAGGGCTGCCCCCCGCGTACATCCCGCCCCTGCTCGCTCCCTTTGTCGGGGCCGACCTGTCCGCCGGGCTGACCGCCGTGGAGTTCGGCGGTGAACCGCAGTATCCTTTCCTGTTGGCCGACCTGGGCACCAACGGCGAGTTCATCCTCGCCCTGTCGCCCTCTGAGCGGTTGTGCGCCAGCGTACCCATGGGCCCGGCTCTCGAAGGCGTCGGATTGTCCTTCGGCCGCACTGCCGGCCCCGGTGCCATCACCGGTTTCCAGCTGACGCCCAAGGGACTGGAGATCCGTTATTTCGACGACTCCGAAGCTGGGCGATCGGGCATGACCGGCACCGGCTACCTGTCCCTGGCCGCAGTGCTGCGCGCCCACGGCGTGCTGGACGAAACCGGCCGCTTCGCCAAGGGGACCACCCCACTGGCAGCCCGGCTGGCCGAACGAGTTGCCCCGGTAGACGGCGAACCCTCTTTCGCGGTCAACGACGAGGTCCGGCTTCCGGCCTCGGACGTGGAGGAAATCCTCAAGGTCAAGGCGGCCTTCAACCTGGCCGTTTCCGCATTGCTTAAAGCGGCCGGGATCGGCCCGGGCGGTCTGAAGCAGATTTACCTGGCCGGAGCCCTGGGCGAACACGTTTCCGCAGCAGACCTCGAGACCCTGGGTTTTCTGCCGGCCGGCTGCGCGGCCCGGACCATCAAGGGGGGCAATACGTCGCTCAAAGGCACGGAACTGCTCCTGGCCGATCCGGCGGCGCGAACCTTCGCCGAATCCCTGCCCCAGGGCCTGACCCGCGTGGACCTGACCGGCGACGCCGATTTCGGCGACCATTTCATCCAAAGGATGCGTTTTTCCTATGTCGATTGATGGCCTGTTTCCCAACCTGACCGAGGACAACCTTGAACAGCTCGTGCGCTTCGAGCATCTGCTCAAGCGCGCATGGCCGCTCAAAGGCAAGCACCGCGACCAGCTGAAGTACGATATTCGGGATATGTCCCGGAGCCTGACCAACGAACGGTCCACCCGGCGCAAGGAGTACATGACCGACGACAAGTTCCTGTCGCCGTACCTGTACTATTTCCTGCCGTGGAACCTGTTCCGCCTCTCCCGGCTGTTCTCCGGCCTGGAGATGGACATTCCCGAAGACGGCAACGTGGCCGATCTCGGCACCGGCCCGCTGACCACGGTCCTGGCCCTTTGGATGTCCCGCCCGCACCTGCGTGAGCGGCGGCTGAACTTCACCTGTCTGGATATCGCGCCCAAGACCATGAACACCGGGCTGAAGCTTTTCCAGGCCCTGGCTGGCAAGGACTCCCCCTGGCGCATCAAGACGGTCAAGGCCGGATTCACGGACCATATCCGTGACAAGGTGGACCTGCTCATGGCCGCCAACGCCTTCAACGAACTGGACTGGTCCGGACGGTCCACCCGCCCCCAGGCGGAAAAGCTGGCCACGCACATGATCGGGGCCACCAAGGACACCGGGCGCATCCTGCTGGTGGAGACCGGCGTGCGCCTTGCCGGACGGATCATCGCAGAGATGCGTACCCAGTTCCTGGAACAAGGGTACAAGCCCATCGCGCCCTGCCCACACACGGGTGAATGTCCCATGCCCGCCCTGGGCCAGGGGCCGTGGTGCCATTTCAATTTCTCGACCAAGGGCGCGCCCGAGTGGCTGGAGGGCATTTCCAAGGAAGCCTCCCTGGAAAAGGACAACGTCAGCCTCAACTTCCTGTATCTTTCGCCCGGCGGCGCCTCCGAATGGGGTGCGGTGCGGGCCGTTTCGGAGCCCTTCAAGCTGCACGGCGGCAAGGGCCAGTACGCCTGCTCGGACAAGGGGTTGACCCTGATCGAGTATGCGCCGGGCACGCGGCCCCTGTTTCCGGGCCAACTGATCGCGCCCACCTGGCCGCCCAAGCCCAAGACGGACCTCAAGTCCAAGGCGCTCATCCTTCCCTACAAACCGTAAGAGCGAGTAATGAAGATCATTGATCTCGGGCTGATCGGCTACAAGGACGCCGAAGCCCTGCAACTGGAAGCCCTGGAAGCCGTAACCAGAGGCGATCAGGACAACACCGTATTCCTGCTGGAACACCCCAACGTCATCACCCTGGGCCGCCTCGGCGGATCCGAAAACCTGCACATGGACCCGGAGGAGCTGCAGGTCAACGGTATCGATCTGGTCCAGACCACACGCGGGGGGAACATCACCTGCCACTTCCCTGGCCAACTGGTGGCCTACCCCATCTGGCGGGTTGAGAAGCGCCCCGGTGGTATGCGTCAATTCTTCCACGACATGGAGCAGGCGGTCATCGACACCTGCGCGCATTTCGGAGTCGAGACCATCCGTCGGCCCAAACATCCGGGCGTATGGGTGGACGAGACCCGTAAAATCTGTTCCATGGGCATCGGCGTGCGCCGCTGGGTCACCTATCACGGATTGGCCCTGAACGTGGCACGCGACGTCAGCCTTTTCAATGCCATCACCCTGTGCGGCATCCAGGGCGCGGTACCCACTTCCATCTCCGCCGAAGCCGGGCGGGACATAGACATGGAGGAAGCCAAGCATGTCTTCAAGCGAGCCTTTGCAAAAGCCTTTGCGGATTCCGCCGTGGCTGCGGATCAAGCTGCCGAGTAACGAGAACTTCTCCAACACCTCGGATCTCATCGGCGATCTGCACCTGAACACGGTCTGCCAGAGCGCCAAGTGCCCCAACAAATGGGAGTGCTTTTCCAAGAACGTAGCCACCTTCCTGATCATGGGCGCGATCTGCACGCGCAACTGCGCGTTCTGCAACATAACCTCCGGCGATCTCGAGCCGTTGGACCCGACCGAACCCGCCCGCGTGGCCGAAGCCGCCAAACGGCTTCAACTCAAGCACGTGGTCATCACCTCGGTTACCCGCGACGACCTCGCGGACGGCGGCTCCAACCACTTCGCCGCAACCATCAGGGCCGTGCGCGAAGCCATGCCCGAGTGCACCGTGGAGGTCCTCATTCCGGACTTTCAGGGAGACGAGGAAGCGCTGAAGGCAGTGCTCGACGCGCGTCCCAACGTGCTCAACCACAACCTGGAGACCGTGCCGGTCCTGTACGACACCATCCGCCCCCAGGCGGACTACCGCCAGTCTCTGACCGTGCTGGAAAACGCCAAACGCATGTGTCCGGACATCCCGACCAAGTCGGGAATCATGGTTGGACTGGGCGAAACCGACGAGCAGATCATGACCGTCCTGGACGACCTCGCGGCCATCGACTGCGACATCGTGACCATAGGCCAGTACATGCAGCCGAGCCGCCAGCACCCCATGGTCAAGCGGTACGTGGAGCCTGAAGTCTTCGAGATGTACGCCGAGGAAGGCAAGAAACGCGGCATCCGCCACATGTTCAGCGCCCCGCTCGTCAGATCGAGCTACAACGCCGCCGATTTCGTTTAGACGGAAGCGAATGATGAAAACATCAAGGCCGATTCTCTGGTTCAGAGAGTCGGCCTTGTTGCTTTGAGTGCTTGAGCGGTGAGCCTGCCTGGTTTTTAAAAAATCCAGTCCCGAATACGCAGGTCGATGCTCGGAATCCCCCGGAACCGGTCGATCTTGGGGGTGAAGGCGAAGCGCATGACACGGTTATGCACCACGCGGGTCAGGGAATCCCCCATGCGCCAGGCCTTGCCGGGCAGCTTCGTACCGGACTCCTGATCTTCAAGGACGAGCTTGACGTGTTCGCCCTCACGACCGAACAGGGCGTGCTCGGCCACGCGCACCGGCTTGGTGGCGAAGACCGGCTCGGGGTTGCCCATGCCGAACGGCTGGAGCAGCTCCAGTTCCTTGAGCAGGGTATTGTTGATGCTGGAGAAAGCCAGTTCATGGTCGAGCTTGAGAGTCGGCGTAAGCGGCTTGGCCCCCAGAGTGGCGACCACGTGATCGTTGAACCGTTCGCGCAGGGCTTCGAGATTTTCGGGCTTCAGCGACAGACCCGCAGCCTGGGCATGGCCACCGAACCCTTCAAGCACATCGGCAACTTCGGCCAGACCGTCGTGGAGGTTGAATTCCGGAATGCTCCGGCCCGACCCCTTGAGCAGACCGCCTGCGGACTCTGGCGAGCAGAGCAACAGCGTCGGCCGGTAGTATTTCTCGACCACGCGCGAGGCCACGATGCCGATGATGCCGGGATGCCAATGGTCGGCATGCAGGACCAGCCCGGCCATGTGGCGCATTGTCTCGGCCTGGGCCATGGCCTCGTCCGATATTTCCTGCTCCTGCCGGCGGCGCTCCATGTTGATGGCGTTGAGTTCCTCGGCAATGGGCATGGCCGAATCGAAATCCTTGGCAAGCAACAGGTTCAGCGCCTTTTCCGGGTCACCCATACGCCCGGCGGCATTGATCCGGGGTGCCAGATGGAAACCGATCTGTCCGGCTCCGAGTTCGGCCTGCCGAGCATAGTCGCTGACCACTTTGAGGGCAGCCATGCCTGGGCGCTTGGCGTCCTTGATGACCAGCAGGCCGTTCTTGACCAGGATGCGGTTCTGGCCGGTCAGTTTGACTATGTCCGCGATGGTTCCAAGCGCCACGAGATCGAGCAACGGACGGACGTCCACCTTGTCGCCGGGCAAGAGGTTGTTCAGGGCCACCACGAGCATGAAGGCCACGCCAACCCCTGCCAGGTCGTCGCACGGGCCGCCCTCTTGCAAACGCGGATCGCACACGGCATGGGCCTCGGGCAGGGTTTCGCCGGGCAGGTGATGGTCCGTGACCACCACGATCATGCCCAGTTCGCGGGCGCGGGCCACGGGCGCGATGTCCGAGATGCCGCAGTCCACGGTCAAAAGCATGGTCGCCCCCTGATCGTGCAGGTGCTCCACGCCCTCCACGTTCATGCCGTACCCTTCCTCCATGCGGTTGGGCAGGTGGTGCATGACGTCTTGTCCACGCAGGGAGAAGAATTCCTTGATGACCGCCGTTGCCGTGATGCCATCCACGTCGTAGTCGCCCCAGACAGCCAGCTTGCGACCCTCGGCCAGACCCTGGGCGATGGTTTCGGTGGCCTTTGTCAGGCCGGGCACCTCGGCCGGATTGGCCATATGCCGTAAAAGCGGACTGAGAAAACGGTCCATCTCGGTCACGTCGGTCAGTCCACGATTCCAGAGGATTTCGACGATGAGCGGCGATACGTTCAGTTCCTCGGCCATGGCCGCAGCCGACGACGGGGCGTCACCCTCGTTGCGGGGTTTCCAGATGCAAGGCAATATGATGTTCCCGTGTGGTCAGGAGAGTATGTTTACGAATTGTTCGATGTCGCCCGAGTCAACCAGCTCCTCGGCGACCTCCAGAAGGTCGTCCATGTCCACGTCCACGGCCTGACAGAGTTCATCCACCCTTTCGCCGTATTGGCCGTCCGGGTCTTCCACCGCGTGAACCACGCTGTCAGCCAGACAAATAACGATGGATTCATTGGAAAATTTAGGAGACAAGTCCGGAGAGTGGTGCCAGTTGACCGGCTCCACCAGGGCTTCGGGCAGATCCCAGGAACGGAGCACCAGCGCCCCGATGACCGCGTGGTCCAGGCCCCAGTATTCCTCCTCGGCCTCGCTGTCCAACATCTCGTCGCTCTCGACTATCTCGCGGATGGCCATCCAATCCGCGGGACGCTTCAGGGCCGTGACGAGCTTGCCGAAGTCGTGGAGCAGTCCGGAGGTGAACAGGTTCTCCGGCTTGCCCACATCGGTCATGTGGGACAACTCCTTTGCGACCATGGCCACCATGAACTGGTGCGCCCAGTACCGTCCCAGGTCGAAATCCTCAGGCATGGGATATCGCTTGGTCAACCCGTTCACGCCCAGCGCCAGAACGATGTTGCGGATCTCGGCCATACCGAGCACGGCGGCAGCGCGAGCCACGCTCAGCACTTCGGCCTGCAAGCCGTAATAGGCGGAGTTGGCCAGTTTCAGGATACGTGCTGTCAGTCCCTGGTCCTTGCCCAGGGTTTCTCCCACATCCTCCATGGACGCGAGAGAACCGGAGCCTGTCTGGACAAACAACTGCTGCAGAACCTCGGGCGAAAACGGCAGATCATCCCGCATGAGCGGCAATTCCTGAAGGAAGCCCTGGATCTTATCCTGGTTCATGAACACTCCTGCCCCGAGCCGTCGGACGGCTCACCGGACCATTAATCCAGGTTAATGGGCTCTGACGGGGCCGGTTTTTCCCCGCTGGCCTCATCCTTTTCTTCCTTGGGCTGCCGGTCGGGCTTGACCGCCGACACGTCCGGCCCCTCGTCTTTGCCGACATGTCCCTTGTCCTTGAGAAAAGCCCAGAACTTCAGGCTCGCCTCAAGGTTCGGATTCACTTCCAGGCTCTTGAGCAGATACTTCTTGCACCCCTCGACGTTGCCCTTCTCGAAATAACACCGGGCGATGTTGTGATAGAGGTGCTCGTCGTTCTGAACCAACTGCTCGGCACGAAGATAATATTGCAGAGCCTGGTCGTACATCCTGTTCTTGCGCATGTTGATGCCGAAGTCGTTGAACAGGTGCTTGTGCTCCACGTCGAAGGCGGCCTCAAGGCCGACCAGGCGCTCGAAGATGTCGTTGGCCTTGGCCTGATCGCCCCGGTCGAGGTAGGTCAGCCCCAGGCCGAAGTTGGCCCGGACGTTCTCCTCGTCGATGGCCATGGCCTGCTTGTACTCGAACTCGGCGGAATAGGCCGCGCCTCGTTCCCGGTGCTGCTCGCCGCGCACGATGGCCCCGTCCATCTCCTTGATGGCCGGGTAAACCGTGGACACGTAGAACTCGGGTTCGGGATTGAATTTGGTCAGGAAATCGTCACGCGGGATATTGCGCTTGGGGCCGGAGGGAACGTAATTGCGGTTCAGGGGCTGGACGGAAATTTCGCCGGTGTCGAGCTCCTCGGCGTCCCAGTATGTCTTCTGGATCGTCTTGCGCTGCGTGGTCCCTGTCCCGACCTTGGCGACGGTCTGCGTGGAGAAGATACCTTTGATCTTCTCGGCCCCGTCCCGCACTATTTCATGCCGGTTTTCGGCATTCTGCCCCTGCTCGGACATCCAACGCTCCTATTGGGCCAGGTTCATCTCCTCGATGATCGCCCGGGCCGCTTCATCCGGTCGTTTCGCCCTGGTAACGGGCCTGCCCACCACCAGGAAATCCGATCCGCTGCGCACCGCATCCGCCGGAGTGACCACCCGCCGCTGATCCCCGACCTCGGCAGAGGCCGGACGGATGCCGGGGGTGAGACAGGCGAAACCGGTCCCGCAGGCCCCCTTGATCCGCTCTACCTCGAGGCCCGAGCAGACCACTCCATTTAAGCCATATTGCTTGGCTTTCACAGCCAGGTCAAGGGCCATCTCCGAGGGTTCCGGCGCGTTCGCCACCGGCAGGTCGCCGGCGCTCATGCTGGTTAGCATGGTTACGGCCAGAACCAGGGGCGAAGGCTGGCCCGGGGCCGTGCCCTCGGCGCACCCTTCCATGGCCGCCTTGGCCATGCGCTCCCCGCCCAGTGCGTGGATATTGACCATATCCGCGCCCAGACGCGCGGCAGAACGCACCGCGCCCTGCACCGTGTTCGGAATATCAAAGAATTTCAAGTCCAAAAAGACCTTGAATCCCATATCCTTGAGTTCCGTAACCATCTTGGGCCCCTCGGCCGTGAACAGCTCCAGGCCGACCTTCATCCACGGGGCCGCGCCCCGCAGAGTCCGGGCCATGGCCAGGGCCGAGTCCGCATCCTTGAAATCCAGAGCTACGACGAGATCAGCCATTGTTTTCCCAGGTCTTCATAACGTTGTCGAGAATGCCGGGGCGCAGCGAAGGCTTGCACTTTCCGGCCAGATACACGGCTTCGAGTTCCTTGTACGCCTCCTGGAGGTCGTCGTTGACCACCCAGTAGTCGAACCACTCGGCCTGAGCCAGCTCACCCGAGGCATTGGTCAGCCTTTTCGCGATGGACTCCTCCGAATCCGTGCCGCGTCCCTTGAGACGGCGCACCAGCTCTTCGCGGGAGGGAGGCAGCAGGAACACGAAGGTCCCCTTGTAGAAGGTCTTCTTGAGCTGCTTGGCACCCTGCACATCGATGTCGAAGAGCACGTCCTGGCCCTGATGGAGCATTTCTTCCACCGGCTTGGTAGCCGTGCCGTAAAAATTGCCGTGGACCTCCGCCCACTCGCAAAACGCGCCCTTGCTGCGCATGGCCACAAAGGTCTCTCGGGACACGAAATGGTATTCGCGGCCGTCCTGCTCGCTGCCGCGCGGGGCGCGGGTGGTGTAGGAAACCGAAAACCCGAAGTCGGGGTACTGCTCGCGCAGCATGGCGATAAGCGTGCTTTTACCCGTACCGCTGGGGGCGCAAACCACCAGGACCTGTCCCAGCCTGAATTTGTGATCGTCCTGAACCACCTATTCCCCCTCGTCAGCGCTGAATCGCTGTCCGATGGTCTCAGCCTGAATGGCGGAAAGGACAACATGGTTGGAGTCGGTGACGATGATCGCCCTGGTCTTGCGGCCCTGTGTGGCGTCGATAAGCCGGCCTTCCGCACGCGCGTCCTCACGCAGACGCCTCATGGGCGCGCTGGACGGGTTGACGATGGAGATGACCCGGTCCAACACCACGAAATTGCCGAAACCGACGTTGAGTAATCCCTGTTTCTGCATGCCCCACCTACTCGATGTTTTGCACCTGTTCGCGGCAGCGCTCGAGCTCCGCCTTGAAATCCACCACCAACCGGCTGACCTCGGTATCCTGCGCCTTGTTGCCGCAGGTGTTGATCTCCCGGAAGGTCTCCTGCACCAGGAAGTCGAGCTTCTTGCCCACTTCGTCCTTGTCGGCCAGCACTTCGGCCAGCCGCTCCAGGTGGGCGTCGAGGCGGGTCAGTTCCTCGGACACGTCGAGCTTGTCAGTGAGGTAGGCCACTTCCTGAAGCATGCGGTCTTCGGAAAATTCGGCATTGGCCGATTCCAGCATGTCGGTGATGCGCTGCCTGAGCGACGACTTCTTGGCCTCGAGGATTTCCGGCACGCGCTCGCGGACCTTGTCGGCCAGTTCGCGCAGGGTGGCGAGACGGGATGTCAGATCGGCCACCAGGGCTTCGCCCTCTCGGGCGCGGGAATCCACCCAGTCGGCCAGGGCCGCTTCCAGCCCCTTGTTCAGGCTTTCGGCCAGGCCGGGATCGGGCTCGGCTCCGTTGTCGCGCCACAGGGACGGCATGCCCAGAATCCGGTTGTAATCCGGGTTGAAGATCTCGCCCCGGGCCTGGGCCAGTTTCTCCATGGCCTGGAACATGGCCTGGGCCATGGTCTCATTGAAGGACACGCCGAGTACTCCGGCGTCCAGAACTTCGAGGTTCAGGGAAACGTCCACGCGACCGCGCGAGGCATAGGTGCGCACAATCCGTTCCCAACCGTTCTCCAGGGAGCGCAGGAAGCCGGGCATCCGCCATTTGACGTCCAGGAACCGACCGTTGACGCTCTTGATCTCCCAGACGTGCGTCCAGGCGTGTTCGTTGGTTTCGCTCCGGCCGAAGCCGGTCATGCTTACAGGCATATCTTTTTCCTTATGGTTGTAAGCCGCGTGTTGTGGAAAAAATCACGTTAGCGGCTTGCTCAGCTTGTTTTTATACGACAGGCGCAGCTTTGTCAGCCGCGTTTTCATGGCCTCGCCCGCATAGTCGGGAAAAGTCCAGGGGAAATCCACCCAGTGCTTGCGCTGCCACATGAGGGTCAGGTCGGCCCAGATGCCGTCGCGCAGGTAGATGCGGTGGGAAAAATTCTTGCCCGTGGCCAGGACGAGCGACTGCATGGTGATGAAGCCCGGGTCCAGGTTGAACCGTCTGCGGCCGTCCACCGCAAAGCGAAGCTCCACCGAGTTGGTCCACAGTTTGACGTCGGCCAGTTCGTCCAGCGGGCGCAACTCGTCAAAGGCGATCAGCCGCCGGGAGATGGGCGACCCCAGCTCCTCGTCGTAGTAGTCGGTCTCGTCGAAGGCAAACTCCTCGGAAGACGTAAACGGACCGAAGCGTGCCGTCAGTTCCGCACTTACCTCCGGCCAGATCGCATCCCAGTCCGCGCTCAAGACGGAAATGATCAGCAAGCCCGGATCGGGCGTCCTGGGCGTGCTCATTTGCCCTCCTCCAGCGGTTCGACGATAACCACGCCCTTCTCCACCCGCACGGGATGCGCTCGAACCAGGGAGCGCGGCGCACGGCCAGGGGCGTTCTCGAACCGGCAGGCCGCGTAAAACTGGCTGACGCCCCTTCCGCGCTCGTCCTGCACCAGAACATCCAGATGCGGCAAATCGAGCAGTCGCTTGAGAAAGGCCGTTTTCTTGCGGCCGACGAGCTTGCGCAGCCTTGCCGCACGCTCCTTGCGCACCGGCACATCCACCGAGCCGGGCAAATCCACCGCCCGGGTGCCGGGACGTTCGGAATAGGGAAAAACATGCCCGTAAGTCAACGGTAGCGCCCGGCAGAGTTCCATGGTGTTTTCGAACTGAGGCTCGGTCTCGCCCGGAAAGCCGGTTATCAGGTCCGCACCCAGTCCCATGACCGGCCAGAATTCCTTGAGCCGCTCCATGAACTCCACGGCGGTTTGCGGTGAGTAATGACCGCGTCCCATGGCCTTGAGAACGTCCGGGTCGCCGCTCTGGAGCGAGAGATGGAGTTGCGGACAGACCAGTCGTGATGCGCCGAGCACGTCAAGCGCCTTGTCGGTCAACTGCCCCGGCTCGACGGACGAGATGCGCAGCCGCGCCCGCCCGGCCCAGTCCAGGGCGAACGTTTTCTCCAACCGGGCCACCAGGTCCCAGAAGTCCGGCTTGCCGGAAAGATCGCGACCGAAGTGACGCAGGTTGATGCCGCTCAGGATGAACTCACGGAAGCCCGCGCCAAGCAACCTGCCGATCTCGGCCTCCACTTCCGCCATGTCGCGGCTCACGGACCGGCCGCGGGTCAGGGGCACGATGCAGTAGGTGCAGAAATGGGAGCAGCCGTCCTGAACCTTGACCACGGCCCGGGCCCGGCCATAGCCGGAGATGGAAAAGGGGGCGAATTTCGGTTTATCGCCGTCGCCGGGCACGATCTCTTCGGGACCGGCCAGGAGTTGCGCCTTGTCGGCCTGGGCGACCACCCTGACCACGCCGGGAAGCTGTTTGAGCTCATCGGGCATGACCTGGGCCGCGCACCCCGTGATGATGATTCCGGCCTCGGGGTTGTCACGGTGGAAACGGCGCACCGCCTGCCGCAGGTCGGCCACGGCGTTGGCCGTCACGGCGCAGGAATTGACCAGAATGAGGTCGGCCTCGCGCGGGTCGGCCACCTCGACGGCGTCCCGCCCGGCCCAGGCCTCGGCGATGGACCGGGTCTCGTACTGGTTGATCTTGCAGCCCAGGGTGGCGGTATGGAAGGTTGTCATGCTAGGATACGTCTGTCCGGTTTATGAAAAAAAGTTCATCTACTCTAGCCGAGGTAGGCCCCATGAAGCAAACAAATGCAATTTCCCGTCGCTCAGGCACCGCATGCCCGATCACGGCCATCCTTGTCGCGCCCCTGATTGCCCTTCTGCTGACCGGCTGCGTGGGGTCTTCCCTCGGCGTCGGCGTGGGCGTGGGCACCGGCGGGGGCGGCATAGGTGTCGGCGTGGGCGCGGGCTCGACCTCGGTGGGCGTTGGCGCGGGCGGTTTCGGCGTGTCCATGAATTCCTACGGCGACTTCCTGAACAACGGCCCGAACGAGGCCTATCTTAACAACAAGGCGGGAATCAAGCAGTTGAACGATGGAAATTATGATGCTGCCCGCAAAATTTTCACCGACACCCTTGAAAAATACCCTGACCTGCCGGACTCCACCTACTATCTCGGCCTGACGCTCATCTATCTGGACCAGCGCGAGGCGGGGTTCGGTCTGCTCAAGACATACCGGGAGCCACTCTATTACCGTGCGACCAGCGCGGTGCAGCGCACGGCTGCCTACCTGGAGAAGAAACCCGAGCTGACCGCCGAAAAAATCCACAAGACCCTGAACAAGGAACGCCGCGACGGCTTCGACCGCGACATGCAGGAGCGAATGGAGATGCGGGGCGGCATCTAGGGCTACAGCGCCTCCTCGATAACGCCTCCACCGAGCACGGTCCCGGCTTCGTCATAAACCGCGGCCACCTGACCGGGCGTGGGCCGCGTGTGCGGCTCCAGAAAATCGAAATACAATTTGCCACCGGACAACCACGCCCTGGCGGGCTTGGCCTTCTGACGGTAGCGGGTCTGCACCCAGACGTCGCCGGGCCAGTCCTCCGCCGCGCACATGAGGTTGACCTGTCCTGCCACGCACCCGTTTGCCGCGAGATGCTCTTTTGGTCCCACGACCAGGGTATTGCTCGTGACATCCTTGGCCAGGACGTAGAGCGGCTCGGACCAAGGGATGCCCAGCCCGCGTCGCTGTCCCTGGGTGTGCCGCCACAGCCCCTGATGTTCGCCGATGATCCGACCGTCCGGCAACGCCGCAGGTCCAGGCCCCGGCATGTCGCACCGTGCGGTCAGGAACCGCTGGTAATCGTCGTCCGGCACGAAACAAATCTCCTGGCTCTCGCTGGGCAGCGGGGGAGTCAGACCGTGTTCCGCGAGGATGGCGGGCACGTCCCGCTTGAATGTCCGGGCCAGAGGGAAATCCGCCAGACGCAACTTTTCCGCAGGCACCAACGACAAAAAATAGCTCTGGTCCTTGGAAGCATCCTGGCCGCGCACCAACATGCGCCCCTGCTCCCGATCCTCCATACTGACATAATGCCCGGTAGCCAGCCGCTCGGCCCCGAGGTTGCGGGCCGCGTCAAAAAGCACGCCGAACTTCATGCGAGGATTGCACATGGCGCAGGGGTTGGGCGTCAACCCGGCCCTGTACTCGGCCACGAACGGTTTGATGACCCTGTCGTCGAAGGCCTCGTGCAGGTCCAGAGCGTGAAACGGCACGCCAAGCGTTTCGCAGGCCGCTGCCAGCCCGTCCGCCACTCGCCCCCAGGACGGTGACGGCGGCAGAAAATGGCCATGCACAGCCACAAGCTCCTCGCCCTGCTCCTTGAGCAGCGCAAGCGCCAACAGACTATCCATACCGCCCGATACGGCTACGGCAATGGTCATCGGTATTGTCCCCCGTGCATCATGTGCGGCATCCTACGAGACAGGGAGGAAAATGGGAAGATATTATAATACTGTTGTATCCCGACAAGATAAAAACATCCAAACACGATTTCTTCGCCTTGCCTCACTATCTGGGATGATATATATACCAAAGTATGGAATACCAATACCATGGCATCGGCTTCCTGGCCTTTGTTGCCCTTTTCTTACTGGCCGGTTTCATAGCCCTGCACCGCGACTGGCTCGGCATCCTGGCCGCCACCTTGTTAGCGACCGCCGCCAACTATCTTCTTGACGGCACCATGCTTGGCCTGATCGCCGGGATGGCAGGCGGCCTGGTGGCCGGCTTTGGAGGCGAGATCCTCATCCCCATATTCTGGACAGGACGCAAAGGAAGGGCGGCCTCGAACATCCGGTTCGTGAACCACGAGGCCATGGGTAGAACCACCCTGCATTACAACTGGATAAAAGATGACAACATCAAGGAACCCGGCCAGAGACGATAAGTCTGGACTTCCGAGACCCAGATCAAAAAAAAGCCGGTTGCCGACGATGTCGGCAACCGGCTTTCGCGTTGCTATTCAGTCCTAGAGTTCCGGCATGGACAGGGGCGGCAATGCGCGCTCCAGCCGTTCGGCCACGGAGAGCATCCCGGCCTCGCTGAAGGCCGGTCCCATGAGCTGGAGGCCCACCGGCATGACCGAGTCCTTGCCCAGACCGACGGGCAGGGACATGGCCGGAATACCCGCCAGGTTGGCGGAGATGGTGAAGATGTCCATGAGATACATCTGCAGCGGGTCGGCCTTGTCGCCCTTGACAAAGGCCGTGGTCGGACAGACCGGACCGGCGATGAAGTCGCACTGCTCGAAGGCCTTGTCGAAGTCCTGGCGCAGCAGGCGGCGGACCTTGGCGGCCTTGTTGTAATAGGCGTCGTAGTAGCCGCTGGAGAGCACGTAGGTGCCCATGATGATGCGCCGCTGCACCTCGTCGCCGAACCCTTCGGTGCGGCTGGCGGTGTACATGTCGATCAGTTCCTCGGCCTTGGTGTTGCGATAGCCGAAGCGGACGCCGTCGAACCGGGACAGGTTGGACGAGGCCTCGGCCATGGCGATGATGTAGTAGGTAGCGATGGCGTACTCGGTCAAAGACAGCTTGACCGGCACGGTCTCGGCTCCGAGCTTCTCCATCTCGGCCACGGCGTTCGAGCAGGCCTCCTTGACCTCTTCGTCCAGCCCCTCGCCCCAGTATTCCTCGGGCAAGCCGATCCTGACGCCCTTGAGGTCCTCGCGACCGAGTCCGGCCAGATAATCCGGGACTTCGACATCCACGGACGTGGAGTCCTTGGGATCGTGTCCAGCCATGACCTGGAGCAGTCGGGCCGCGTCCTCCACGGACCGGGTCATGGGCCCGATCTGGTCAAGCGACGAACCGTAGGCGATCAATCCGAAACGGGAGATGCGCCCGTAGGTGGGTTTCAGCCCCACGATACCGCAGAACGAGGACGGGGTGCGGATGGACCCGCCGGTGTCGGTGCCGAGCGCGCCGAAGCACTGCCCCGCAGCCACCGTGGCCCCTGAACCGCCCGAAGAGCCGCCGGGCACGCGTTCCACGTCCCAGGGGTTGGCTGTCATGAAAAATGCGGAGTTCTCGGTGGACGACCCCATGGCGAACTCGTCCATGTTGGCCTTGCCCACGAACACGGCCCCGGCCTCCTTCAACTTGGCCACGGCCGTGGCGTCGTAGAAGGGCACGAAATTCTCGAGGATCTTCGAGCCGCAAGTGGTCTTCACGCCCTTGGTAGTCAGGAGGTCCTTGAGGACCATGGGCACGCCCCATAGCGGTTTGGACGGGTCCGGTCCTTCCGCGTCCATGGCCTCGGCCTGTTTCATGGCCTCGTCGCCCATGACGGTGATGAGCGCCTTGACCTCGGGCTCGGTGGCTTCGATGCGATCCAGGCAGTGCTTGACCACCTCGACAACCTTGACGTCACCGGATTGCAGCATGGCCGCGATCTCGGAAAGAGTCTTCGTATGCAGTTCAGACATTAATCAATCCTGAATTATATCAAAATATTAAACAATGCGGGGAACAATGAAGAACTGGCCGTCCTGTTTCGGAGCGTTGGCCAGAATCTCCTCGCGCTTGTAGTCCTTGCGGGCCTCGTCCTTACGCAGCACCGTGGTGTGCTTGACCGGGCTGTACAGGGGCTCCACCTCGTCGGTGTCGAGCTCCCCGAGCTTGTCCATGTAGGCGAGGATGTCGCCGAGCTGTCCGGCGAACAGTTCGAGCTTGTCCTCGGGCAGGTCGAGCCGGGAAAGGCTGGCGACCTTGGCCACTTCTTCGGGACTGATCTTCATGGGTTTCTCCTTTATGCGCCGCACCGCATGCGGGCGGCTACTGGTTGGTTGCGGAGGCGGGCTTGCCCTCTTCCTCCAACCGCTTCTCGTAATTTTCCATGCGCCGTTCGCGCCGGGCCTTGGCCCTGGCGATGCGTTCGGCGAACTTTTCCGGGTCCATGATCCGCTTGCCGTTGGAGGCCGGCGTGAACAGGTACAGGTCCTGACTGGCCGTGCCGTTCTCATCCCAGGTCATGGGAGCCATGCTGAAATCCATATCTTCGGCCTTGTGGATGCGCTTGTTGACCATGTCGCTGTCAAAGGATGCGGGCAAGGTGCCGAGGTTTCCGGCAAATCGCAGGAAATCGTAACCCAGGGCCACCCAGAAATCGGCCTGCCCCAGACCCTCTTCTGTCAGTGCCGTCTGCAACGCCTTGCCGCCGTCCGAGCCATCCCACCACGCGCCGGGGCAGACCGCCAGCCGGTAGTAGTGCTCGTCCACGTCCTTGGCGTCGTCCAGGGCACGGCTCCACAGGCCGGGACCGAGGAAGACCAGTTGGTCGCCCTCATAGAAGAAGAAGTTGGGCAGCAACGTCTGGGCCTGACGCCAGCCGTCCGGGATGAACACGGCCCCGAAGTCCGGCATGGGCAGGGGGACGTCCTTGTTGTCGCTGAAATCGGACGGCACGTTCAATAGCTTGCCCACCCGGCGGGTCCACTGCTTGAGCTCCTGCGGCGGGTAGGACTGCATGCCCTTGATCCGGCCGCCAAGGGGCGCGGCTTCGTTGTAGAACGTCTGAGCCATGGTCCGGCCGAATTTTTCCTCGGGGTAGAAGACGGCCAGATCGGTGATGCCGAGTTTGTCCACGGTCAGGTGAACCAGGCTGCGCACCTCGTCGTTGCGGCTGGAGAAGAAACGCCACGCGTCCTTGCCCTCTTTCAGGTCGCCCAGAGACGACAGGAAGGCGAACACGGCGCGCTTCTCAAGCACGCCCGCGGCCGGGGAATCGGCTTCGTAAAACCGCTTGAAGGCGTTGATGCGCAGCGGTCCGCCGACAACGGTAAAATGACTGGGCAGTTGGGCCAGCCGGGTCTCCCAGCCGGGAGCCTCGGTGTTGATGACCTTCAGCTCCACGTCGACGCCCTCCTGGGCCAGCCGCCACTGGGCAAGGCCCGCGCCACGCAGGATCTTCACGCCGACCTTGGCGTAGGGTCCGGTCACGGGCAGGGCCAGGGCCAGACCGATGCGCGGCACGCCGTAACGGGCTTCCAGCTCGGCCAGCTTGGCCTGAAGCGGAGCCGGGTCGGCCAAAGCTCCTGACGAGGCAATGTCGCGCAAGGTTCGCCAGTTCGTGGACCACGCAGTGGAATCCGAGGCCGAGCGCACGCCGCGCTCGAAGGCGACCAGCGCATAGGGGAAACGCCACTGGTCGGCCGGGGTGACCGCCTTGGCCAGATCGCCCACCGTGGTATCGTCCATGTCGGCCAACCGCTGTCTGATCTCCTGTTCAAGGAGGGAACGCGCGGCCATATCAGGAGCCAGGGCATAGAATTGATCCAAGACGCTCAAGGCGCTCTCGTAGTCTTCATGCTCGGTGTAATAATCGGCGTACCACAGGGCCACCGCCTGCTTGGTCGGCCACGGCACATTGGCCGCGCCATGGACCCACTGCAGATGGTTGGTCAGCCGCTCGGTCTTGCCCAGAGCGCCCATGGCGCCGAGATAGAGGCGCTCCCAGTCCGCCCGTTCCAGGGCCTGGGTGTCCATATTGGCCCATTGCTCCAGGGCGATGCGGGCCTGGTGGTAGTGCCCGTTCTGCGAGGCGGACTCGGCCAGCCGGACATAGATGGTGGGCAGTTCGCTCTTGACCAGGTCCGGCCGCTCCAGGGCGGCGGCGTAGTACAGCTCGGCGGCTTCCCAGTGCTTGGCGTTCCAGGCGGCGTCAGCCTCCACCAGAAGATTGGGGGTGGACAGCATGTCCGCGCTCTTGACGGGCATGGTCCGGGGCGTGCAGCCCCAGACAAGCAGGCCGACCAAAACCAGTGCGGCCAGTATCTTGACGGTATATGCGGAGTTTTTCATGGGGACGGCTTGGTGCATTGTCGGTTCGGCCACGGCCATTGCCCGCGACCATATAAAAAAAACCCGGCCCGCATACTGCGGACCGGGTAATGCTATACTTCGCTTGGCCTGTGAAGGCAAGCCGAACTACTTGACTTCAGTGTAGTCGGCATCCACCACGTCGTCGTCATCCTTGGCAGAGGAACCGGCTTCGGGACCGGCGGCACCCGCCTGCGCACCCGCAGCGCCACCTTCGGCGTTCTGCTGGGCGTAGAGCTGTTCGGCCAGCTTGTGCGAGGCCTGAGCCAGTTCGTCGGCCTTGGCCTTGATCTGGTCGGCGTCATCGGCCTCCAGGGCCTTCTTGACTTCCTCGATCTTGCCTTCGATCTCCGCCTTCAGAGCGGAATCAACCTTGTCGCCGAGGTCGCGCAGGGACTTCTCGGAGGTGTAGACCAGGGTATCGGCCTGGTTGCGGGCCTCGATCAAAGCCTGCTTCTTCTTGTCTTCGTCGGCGTGAGCTTCGGCGTCCTTGACCATCTGATTGATCTCGTCGTCGGACAGACCGGAGCTGGCCGTGATCTGGATGGACTGTTCGCGGCCGGTGCCCAGGTCCTTGGCGTTGACATGCACGATGCCGTTGGCGTCGATGTCGAACGAGACCTCGATCTGCGGCACGCCGCGCGGCGCCGGCGGAATTCCGGTCAGCTCGAAGTTGCCGAGCAGCTTGTTGTCGGCGCACATGGGACGCTCGCCCTGGAAGACCCGGATGGACACGGACGGCTGGTTGTCAGCCGCGGTGGTGAAGACCTGGGACTTCTTGGTCGGGATGGTCGTGTTGCGCTCGATCAGGTGCGTCATCACGCCGCCCATGGTCTCGATGCCCAGCGACAGCGGGGTCACGTCGAGCAGCAGGACGTCCTTGACGTCACCGGCCAGGATGCCGCCCTGGATGGCCGCGCCCATGGACACGACTTCGTCAGGGTTCACGGAGCGGTTGGGCTCCTTGCCGAAGAAGGATTTCACCTTCTCCTGGACCAGAGGCATACGGGTCATACCGCCGACGAGGATGACCTCATCGATGTCGGAGGCGGACAGTCCGGCGTCCTTCAGGGCCTTCTTGCACGGTTCGACGGTGCGGTCGACCAGGTCCTCGACGAGCTTCTCGAGCTTGCCGCGGCTGATCTTGACCATCATGTGCTTCGGGCCGTTCTGGTCGGCGGTGATGAACGGCAGGTTGACCTCGGTCTCCATGGAGGAGGACAGATCGTGCTTGGCCTTTTCAGCGGCCTCTTTCAGGCGCTGCAGGGCCATGCGATCCTTGGACAGGTCGATGCCGTTTTCCTTCTTGAACTCGTCCACCAGGTATTCAATGATACGATGATCGAAGTCCTCGCCGCCCAGGAAGGTGTCGCCGTTGGTGGCGCGCACTTCGACGACGTTGTCGCCGACTTCCAGGATGGAGATATCGAACGTACCGCCGCCGAGGTCGAAGACCGCGATCTTCTCGTTGGCCTTCTTGTCGAAGCCATAGGCCAGGGATGCGGCGGTGGGCTCGTTGATGATGCGCTTGACCTCGAGACCGGCGATCTTGCCCGCGTCCTTGGTGGCCTGGCGCTGAGAGTCGTTGAAGTATGCCGGAACGGTGATGACGGCCTCGGTGACGGGCTCGCCCAGGTAGGTCTCGGCGTCCTTCTTCAGCTTCTGCAGAATCATGGCGGAGACTTCAGGCGGAGAGTACTTCTTGCCGTCGATCTCGACCCAGGCGTCGTTGCCGTTGCCGGGAACGATCTGGTAGGGGCAGTGCTCCTGCCATTTCTTGACCTCGGGAGCGTCGGCAGCCCGACCCATGAGGCGCTTGATGGCGAAAACAGTCTTCTCGGGGTTGGTGACGGACTGACGTTTGGCGATGTCGCCCACCAGCCGTTCCTTGTCGGTGAAGGCCACTACGGACGGGGTGGTCCGGCCGCCTTCAGGGTTGGTGACGCATTTCGGGTCCTTGCCCTCCATGACGTAGACACAGGAGTTGGTGGTTCCAAGGTCGATCCCTATGATCTTACCCATATTTATGTCCTCCTAAGATATGAAAGTCGTATTCGACGTAAAATTTTCGTTACTTTCTTCAATAATCACGCGACAGCCCTTGTAAAGGCCGCAGCGTCAAAAAACCTACAGCTTGTTGACCATAACCTTGGCCGGACGCAGCAGCCGCCCCTTGAGGCGATAGCCGTTCTGGACCACCTGGGCGATCTGATTGTTTTTCAGCGACGGTTCTTCCACGGTACCAACGGCCTCGTGGATCTCCGGGTCGAACTCCACGCCGACTCCGGCCTGCACCGCTTCCAGGCCATGGTTCTTGACCGCGTCCAGGAATATCTTGCGGGTCATGTCCACGCCGATGACGAAGTTCTTACACTCGGGCGAGAGGTTGTCGGTGTGGGCCAGGGCCAGGTCCAGGTTGTCGAGGATGGGCAGCAGGTCGGCCAGGATCGACTCGCCCGCGTACTTCTTCAACTCCTCGGTTTCCCGGAGCAGCCTTTTCTTGACGTTCTCGGAGTCGGCCAGGGCGCGCAGCCGAATGGCTTCCGCCTCCTTGAACACGTCGCACTCGGGACAGACGGATTCCTTGCACAGGGCTGTCAGCTCTTCCTTGCTCAAGGACATTTCGACCGCTTCCTCCGCGGTATCGGCGTCACTTTCGCTACGGCCTTCCGCGACCTGTTCATCCAGTATCCGCCCCTCGTCGTCGTACAGACCGTTGATGGGCACTTCATTGTTGTTTTTCGACATGAAATCAATTCCTTGAGAAGCGTATTTGGTAATGAAAAGGCCCGCGGGGAGCGAGACCTGAGTGGAAAATAAGCATGTGGATAAGGTTGTCAATAACCAGAATGACAAGAAAAAGAGAGACGAAGAGAGTCGTCCCCATTGAAACGGGCCAATGTCAGATCCTGAATCCGCCGTTCTCGTAGATCAGCTTCGGGCTGCCGTCGGCCAGTTTGGCCGTGACCCGCTTGGGCTGGGTGTTGACCAGGTCCCAATGCATGTCCGACGAGTTGAAGCCGAGTTCGTACTCCAACTCCGGGGTGAGCATCTCGGGCGGGCCGGTAAAACTTTCGAGCACCGAGCCGCCCAGCGCCAGATGGCAGTTGCCGTGCTCCCCGCCATAATTTTCATCGAGCAGGGTATGCGCCATGAACCGGTCCACGCGGGAGAAGCGCTTGTCGGTCAGGGAGAACTCCCCCACCCTGCGCGCGCCCGCATCCGAATAGAGCTGCTGCTGGACGAACATCTGGCCGATCTCGGCCTCGGCCCGCGAAGCGATGCCGCCCGAGAAGTCCAGGGCCATGCCGGACACGAGATGCCCGTAGCGCAGGGTCGGCTGATCGGCGTAGTAGGTTCCGTCCACCTTGCGCGCGTCCGGGGCCACGTAGATTTCGTAGCCCGGAATATTGGCCCCGTTCACACCCACGAACCGACGGTTGTCACCGATGCCCACGGTCAGGTCGATGTCCTCGGACTCCACCTTGAGAGAGCGGATGGACAGGCTGTCGAGCCAGGCGCAGACTTCGCCGACCTCCCGCTTCAAGCGCCGCCACTCGGCCGCCGGATCGGGCATGTTCAGCCAGCAGGCCCGCTTCAAGGCGTAGGCGTACTCATCCAGCGTCATGCCCGAGCCCTTGGCCAGGGCCTCGGTGGGATACAGACAGGTGGTCCAGCCCATGACCCCGGACTGCCTGCGCCGCTGGAGAATGCGCCGGTTGGGCGCGTCGGCACGCCGGGCCTCGGCGATGGTGCGCGGGTCCACAGTCTGGAGATAGGTCAGCTCTTCCGGGGCGATGATGTTGATCACCCCGGCGGTCTGTGAATAGAGCTCGGAAAGACCGGGCTGCTGGAACAGCAACTGGCCGAAACTGGAGTTCAGATAGCGCTCCATTTCCATATATGGGGTGGGCTGGGCCATGGCCACCGGCATGAGGTGCATGTCCATGAGCCGCGAATAGAGCGCCTCGGCCAGGGCCAGACCGGGGATGTCGTAGCGGATGAGGACCATCTCGCTGTTGCGCAGGGGACGTTCCCTGGATTCGTTCAACGCCCAGGTCAGGACCTCGGCGTAATTTTCCATATCGGTCTGGTCGTACAGCGGCACTCGGGCTCCTCGGGTTCGCGCCCGTCTGCGGGCGATGAAACAGCGTAGCCAATCAGGCGCGGTCCGGGCAACCGTTTTCCCTGACCATCCTGTGCAACCCCCTTCACCGGCTTGACACCATGTGGCGTCAGGCTCCATGCATGGCCGGTAGTTTTTTCGCATGGCACGGATTCCGCCAAGCGCGGCATCCACAACTATACCCCGCCGACCTCACAGCCTTCCGACTGCGCCGCCGACGGCCACTCCGAGAGTCCCGCATGAACGCGACGAAGAACTTTTTGCGCGATACCTGGCGTCTGGCCAAACCCTACTGGTTTTCCGAAGACAAGCTGCGCGGCCGCCTGCTCCTGGCCGTAATCCTGGCCATGAGCCTGGGGCTGGTCTATCTGAACGTGCTCTTCAACAAGTGGAACAACGCCTTTTACGACAGCCTCCAGAACCATGACTGGCAGGCGTTCACCCACCAACTGCTCATCTTCGGCGTGCTGGCCTGCATCTACATCGCCGTGGCCGTATACCAACTTTACCTGCAACAGATGCTCCGCATACGCTGGCGACGGTGGCTGACCGACACCCTTCTGGAACACTGGCTCAAGGATCGGACCTACTACATCATGCAGATGCGCGGTGGCGAGACTGATAACCCGGACCAGCGCATCGCCGACGACATCGATTCCTTTGTCGGCCAGACTCTTTCTCTGACCCTGGGCTTTCTGGAGTCGGCCATCACGCTGATCTCCTTTGTGGGTATCCTCTGGAACCTGTCCGGCGCGCTCTCCTTCACCCTGGCCGGAGTGGGCGTAACCGTGCCCGGCTACATGGTCTGGGTCGCTCTGGTTTACGCCCTGGTCGGCAGCTACCTGACCATGCGCGTGGGCCGTCCGCTCATCCGACTGAATTTCAACCAGCAACGCTACGAGGCGGACTTCCGGTTCAGCCTGGTACGCTTCCGCGAAAACGTGGAGGGCGTGGCCCTGTACGGCGGTGAAAAGGACGAATCCGCCATTTTCAAAAGCCGATTCGACAAAGTGGTTTCCAACTGGTGGGCCATCATGCGCCGCCAGAAGCGCCTCTCCTGGCTGACCAACGGCTACGCCCAGGCGGCGATCATCTTTCCCATCCTGGCGGCCGCTCCACGCTACTTCTCCGGGGCCATGCAGCTCGGCGGCCTGATGCAGACCGCATCGGCCTTCGGCCAGGTTCAGGGCTCGCTCAGCTGGTTCGTGGACGCATACTCCGAGCTGGCGTCCTGGCGCGCCACCGTGGACCGGTTGACCAGTTTCTCCCACGCGATGGACGAAGTGCAAGAGACCCGCAACGGCAACGGGTTGTCCCGCGCCAGGGGTGACGAGGAAGCGTTGGCCGTCCAGGACCTCACCCTGGCCCTTCCCGACGGACACCCCATGGTCGAACCGGTGGAATTGACCCTGCTTCCGGGCGAAAGCGTGCTCGTCAGCGGCCCCTCGGGTACAGGCAAATCCACCCTTCTGCGCGCCATCGCCGGACTGTGGCCATACGGCGACGGCACCATCTCCCTGCCCGCCAACGGACGGACCCTGTTTCTGCCGCAAAAGCCGTATCTGCCCATGGGCAACCTGCGCGCCGTGCTCAGCTACCCCACCCCGGCGGGCGGATTTGAAGACGAGGCCCTGCGCGCGGCCCTGGCCGACTGCGGCCTAGAGCGGCTGACCGGACTGCTGGACGACGAACGGTACTGGGCGCAGACCCTGTCTCCGGGCGAACAGCAACGGCTGGCCTTTGCGCGCATGCTGCTGCAAAGACCGGACTGGCTGTTCCTGGACGAGGCCACTTCGGCGCTGGACGAGGACGGCGAGGCGAGGCTTTACGGGCTGCTGCGCGAACGGCTGCCCCGGGCCGCCGTGGTCAGCGTGGGCCACCGCTCGTCCCTGCTCCCGTTCCACGGACAGCGAATCACGCTGAAATCCGCCACGTAGAAGCGGGGTTGACCGGGCGGGCTCGTGGTCGTACATCAACCCCATGCCCGTACTACCCATTCCCGACTACCGGCCCCCTTTCCCCTTCGCCTCGGGACACATGGCCACCCTGTTTCCGCCGCTCTTTCGGCTCACGCCTCTTGCCGCGCCCGAACCCGAACGCGTTGAACTTGCCGACTCGGACTTCCTGGATCTTGACTGGCATCGCTCGCGCTCCGGCGAGTCCAACCGTCTGGTCATCGTCAGCCACGGTCTGGAAGGCAATTCGCGCAAGAAATACGTGCTCGGCATGGCGGTCATGGCCACCCAAAACGGCTGGGACGCGGCCTGTTGGTCCCAACGCGGATGCAGCGAAGAGCCCAACCGCCTGCCCCGCTGCTACCACTCGGGCGAAACGGACGACCTGCATGAAATCATCCAGCACTGTCTGTCCACCGGACGCTACGAGCAGGTGGTTCTGATCGGCTTTTCCATGGGCGGGAACCAGATCCTCAAGTACCTGGGCGAGGACCCGGACCGGGTACCCGAACAAGTGGTTGGGGCCGTGGCCTTCTCCACCCCCTGCGACCTGAGCGGGGCCGAGCGCGTCATCTCCTCCCACCGCGTCTATTTCGAATATTTCATGCGCGGCCTGCGCCGCAAGATGCGCGAAAAGGGCGAACGTTTCCCGGATGTGGTGGACGCTTCCAGGCTCAAGGGCATCCGTACCCTGCGCGACTTCGACAACCGTTTCACCGCGCCCATGGGCGGATACGCGGACGCAGACGACTACTATGCCCACGCTTCCTCCCTCCAGTTCCTGCGCGCCCTGCGCGTGCCCACCCTGCTGGTCAACGCCCAGAACGACCCGTTCCTGACCCCGACCTGCTTTCCGGTGACAGAGGCCATGTCCAACCCTCACCTGTTCCTGGAAACCCCGGCACACGGCGGCCACGTGGGCTTCGTGACCAAGGGCGGAGAGAACGTCTATTGGTCCGAACGCAGGGCCGAAGCCTTTTTGAACCGGATCGCAGCCTGACCTGTTCCAGACAGCAACAGCAAAAGGCCCGTGCGCAACGTTGCGCACGGGCCTTTTTCATCAAGGACACATGACGTCAATTGAACCGACAGCGCTTCTTGACGGCCAGCAACGACGTCAACGGGATCAATGTGCCGATCACGCCAAGCACGGCCAGAACCAGCGGCTTGTCGGGCCAGTCCCAGGAAATGAGCTGCATGGACACCGCCGCGACAAAGAATATCTCGAAGGTCAGGATGCCGGAGGCAGCGCCCACGTCCGTGTCCACCTGATCGAGGATCATGGAGTTGGAGATGGGCCGCGAAAAGCCCACGCTCAAAGACATGCAGAACATGGGGATAGCCAGCGTCAGAGGCGTCTTCCCGCCCAGGACGAACATCAGCACGGTGGACGCGAGGAGGCAGGCGAAGGTGGTGTAGAGCATGTTCAACGGCTTGTACTCCCCGATCATCCGGGTGCACAGGAAGGAGCCGAGCATGAAGCCGATGGCGTTGGCGCCGAAATAAATGCCGAAGGCCTGCTCGCTCAGCCCCAGGTCGTTGATGTACATATCAGCCGAGCCGCCGATGAAGGCGAATTGCGGCAGGGACATGAGCGCGAACCCGGAGGCCAGGACCGTGAACGGCAGGTTCCCGAGGACCAGTCGATACCGCCCGGCCACGGCCAGGAAACCGCCGCGCGTGAATTCCTCGAGGGGTTCCTTGAGACGAAGCACCCCGTACAATCCGACCAGCGCCATTGCCGCCTGCACGGCGAATATCCAGCGCCAGGAAGCGAATTTGAGCATCAACCCGCCGATGGACGGGGCCAGCATGGGAGCCAGGGCCATGATGACCCCCATATGGGCCAGTATCTTCTGCCTTTGGGCTCCCTCGTAGAGGTCCTTGGAGAGTGCCAGAGCCAGCGACGCCCCGGCAGCCGCGCCCGCCGCCTGCAGACAGCGGCAGGCGATCAATACCCAGATGGACGGGGATATGGCGCAGCCGAATGAAGCCAGGACGAACAGGCTCAGCCCGCCGATCAGGACCGGTCTGCGTCCAAAACGGTCGGACAGCGGTCCGTGGATGAGCAGAAAAACGCTGAACACGGCCATGAACAGGACCATCGACAGGTTGGCCGTGGCGTAGCTGATGCCCCACAACGTCTGCAACGTGGGGATGGCGGGCAAATACATATCTGTGGACAAGGGCGGAAACGACGCCAGCAATGCCAACAGGATCAAATTGGGCATGAAAACCTCGATAATGGTTGAAGGCGCAACCATCAGGAAAGACGGCGCGGATGTCAAGAGAGTTCTTGGCCGTAGCCCTAGTGGGCATTTCCCCGAGCAGAGCAAAGAGCGCAAAAAAGGCCGGCACCCTGTTCGGGTACCGGCCTTTGAATATCTTCATCATGCGTTCTAGGCGAAGACCAGCTCCCCTTCTCGCTCGTCCACGGTCACGGTCTGGCCGTCAACCAGGTCGCCTCCAATGAGGCGCTTGGCCAGCGGGGTCTCCAGGTTGTGCTTCAGATAGCGATGCAGAGGCCGCGCGCCGAACGACGGGTCGTAGGCCGACTGGGCGATGAACGCCTTGGCCCGATCCGTCAGGGTCAGGTCGATGTTGCGGTCCTCGAGCCTTGCGCGCAGACCGGCCACCAGCAGGTCGATGATGCCGATGAGCTGGTCCTGGGTCAGAGGCCGGAAAAGCACGGTCTCGTCCACGCGGTTCAGGAACTCGGGCCGGAAGTGGTGTCTGAGCACCTCGCGGACCTGCTCCTCCACGCCTTCCTTGAACTCGCCGGAAGCGTCGATGCCGTCGAGCATGTACTCGGCACCGAGGTTGGAGGTCATGATCACGATGGTGTTCTTGAAATCCACCGTGCGGCCGTGGGAATCGGTCAGCCGCCCGTCGTCGAGGATCTGCAGGAGCACGTTGAACACGTCGTGGTGCGCCTTCTCGATCTCGTCGAACAGGATGACCGAGTACGGCTTGCGCCGCACGGCCTCGGTCAGCTGGCCGCCCTCGTCATAGCCCACGTAGCCCGGAGGGGCGCCGATGAGCCGGGCCACGGTGTGCTTCTCCATGTACTCGGACATGTCGATGCGGACCATGTTGTCCTCTGTGTCGAACAGTGCCGAGGCCAGGGTCTTGCACAGCTCGGTCTTGCCCACGCCCGTAGGGCCGAGGAAGATGAACGAGCCGATGGGCCGCGACGGGTCCTTCAAACCGGCGCGGGCGCGCAGCACCGCGTCGGCCACGGCCTGAACCGCCTGGTCCTGGCCGATGACCCGCTCGTGCAGGACGTCGCCCAGCCGCAGCAGCTTCTCGCGCTCGCCTTCCACCAGCCGGGAAACCGGAATGCCGGTCCACTTTGCGATGACCTGGGCGATGTCGTCCGGGCCGACCTCTTCCTTGACCATGCGCGGGCCTTCGCCGGATTCCAGAGCCTCGTTGCGCTGGGCCAGCTCCTTCTCCAACTGGGGCAGCTTGCCGTATTCCAGCTCCGCGGCCCGGTTGTAGTCGGGGATGCGCTTGGCCTCGTCGATCTCGCGACGGGTCTCCTCGATCTCGCCCTTGAGCGCGCGCAGCCGTTCGATGCCGGACTTCTCGTTTTCCCACTGGGCCAGCATGGCGGACTGGGATTCCTTGAGTTCGGCCAGCTTCTTCTCCAGCTCGACCAGCCGCTCGCGCGACGCCTTGTCGGTCTCGCGCTTGAGCGCTTCCCGCTCGATTTCGAGCTGCATGATCTGGCGGTTGGCCGTGTCCAGCTCAAAGGGCTGGGAGTCGATCTCGGTACGGATCAAAGCCGCGGCCTCGTCGATGAGGTCGATGGCCTTGTCCGGGAGCTGCCGGTCGGTGATGTACCGGCTGGACAGCACCGCCGCCTCGACGATGGCCCCGTCCGCGATGCGCACGCCGTGGTGCACTTCGAACCGCTCGCGCAGGCCGCGCAGGATGGAGATAGTATCCTCGACCGAGGGTTCCTCCACCAGCACGGTCTGGAAGCGGCGCTCCAGAGCCGGGTCCTTCTCGATATACTTGCGGTACTCGTCCAGGGTGGTCGCGCCGATGCAGTGCAGCTCGCCGCGCGCCAGCATGGGCTTCAAAATGTTGCTCGCGTCCATGGCACCGTCGGTCTTGCCCGCGCCCACGATGGTGTGCAGCTCATCGATGAACATGATGATCTGCCCGGCGGACTCGGCCACTTCCTTGAGTACGGCCTTGAGCCGTTCCTCGAACTCGCCGCGGTACTTGGCACCGGCGATGAGCGCGGACATGTCGAGCGAGAACACGGTCTTGTCCTTAAGGCCCTCGGGCACGTCGCCCTTGACGATGCGCTGGGCCAGCCCTTCGGCTATGGCGGTCTTGCCCACACCGGCCTCGCCGATGAGCACCGGGTTGTTCTTGGTGCGGCGGCTGAGGATACGGATCACGCGACGGATCTCGGAATCGCGGCCGATGACAGGGTCGAGCTTGCCCGAACGGGCCTCCTCCACCAGATCGCGGCCATACTTCTTGAGCGACTCGTAGGTCGCTTCCGGGTTGTCCGAGGTCACGCGCTGCTTGCCGCGTACCTCTTCCAGGGCGCTCAGGACCTTGTTCTTGTCCAGCCCGAACTGCTTGTTGACCCGGCCCATGCCGGTGTTGCCGGGTTCGTCCATGAGGGCCACGAAAACGTGTTCCACGGAGACGTACTCGTCCTTCATGCGCTTACGCATGTCGTCCGCGGCAACCAGCGCCTTCTGCATGCGCTGGGTGACCACGATCTGATCCGGGCGCACACCCGAGCCGGACACGGACGGGATCTTGGCGATCTCGGCGTCCACTGCGCCGAGGTAGGCGTCCGGGGCCACGCCGAGCTTGCGCAGAATCTGCCCTGCCAGGCCGTTTTCCTGGGCCACCAGGGCGTGCATGAGGTGTTCGCAATCTATCTGCTGGTGACCGCTCCGGATGGCCAGATTCTGGGCCTCGGAAACGGCTTCCTGCGTCTTACGGGTGAATGTGTTTATATCCATTATATGGTTACCTCCTCTATAAATATGTCGGTCAGACGAGCCTCCTGAGTTCCTCGACCTCGGTCTCGAGCTCTTCGATCTTTTCCATCAGGTCCACGATGATGGACCCGCCGTAGACCGAGACCTCCAGGTCATGGACCAGGCGCATGAGCTTGTGAATGCGATAGACGTCCTTGAGGCGGAACAGGTACTCCTCGGCACCGGTCCGCTTGGGGCTGATCCAGCCGAGATCGACCAGTTCGCTCATATCGGCCGGTTCGATGGATGTCAGTTGGACCAATTGGGCCCAGGCCACGTATTCGCTGCGTTCGGGCAGATTCAGGCCCGGCAGGCGCATCATCATTTCCTGCAATTTCTTCGTGGTCATTGTCGTACCTCTAGAAACTTCTCGGCTTGAACTCCGAGACCTTCTGCAGTTGTTCGAACAGGTCGCGCTCCTCAGCCGAGAGCCGTTCCGGCACCTGGATCATGATGCGGACGTACTGGTCGCCCTTCTTGGCTCCGGCTCCGAGGCCGCGCCCCTTTATGCGCAGCTTCTTGCCCGAGCCGATACCCGGCGGAATCTTCATCTCGACAGCCCCGTCCAGGGTGGGGATGCGAGCCGTGGTGCCGAGCGCCGCTTCCCACGGAGACAGCGGCAGATCGAGGACCACATCCGATTCGGACACCTTGAACATATGGTGCGGCATGAGCCGGATCTTCAGGTACAGGTCGCCCTTGGCCCCGCCGTTCAGGCCGGGATTGCCCTGGCCCGCCAAGCGGATCTTCTGGCCGTCCTTGATGCCGGCGGGAACCGTGACCTCCAGAGTCTTGGTGGTCATGCGCGGAATACCGTCCGGGCCGCTGGTCTGCTCCTGCAGGGTGATGGACTTCTTGCCGCCCTGATAGGCCTCTTCCAGGGTCAGTTCATAGGACGCCTCGGAGTCCGCGCCACGACGGGGACGCCGTTGGTAGCCGCCGCCGAAGTCGCCCTGCGAGAACCCGCCGGACTGGAAGCCGCCGCGAAAACCGCCGCCACCTCCGCCGAAGATGGTCTCGAAAAAGTCCGAGAAGCCCGCTCCACCACCGAAGCCGCCTCCTCCGCCACCGAAGTTCATGTTCTCGTAGCCCGGCGGCGGCTGAAAGTTCTGGCCATGCTCCCAGTTGGAGCCGAACTGGTCATAGAGCTTGCGCTTCTTCTCGTCCTTGAGGACTTCGTAGGCCTCGTTGATCTCCTTGAACTTGCTCTCCGCGTCCTTGTCGTTGGGATTGAGGTCGGGATGATACTTCCGGGCCAGCTTCTTGAAAGCCTTTCCGATCTCTTCCTTGGATGCGGAGCGGGACACTCCGAGAAGTTTGTAGTAGTCTCTATATTCCATTAGAATCGTTTTCCTTGATGCTGACTGATTTCAATTTCTCAACGCTTACCATAAATAATATGCCTTTGCCCTGTGTCAAGCCGGAAAAAATGAAAACCGAACTTTTTTCCACAGAGTTATCCACATGACTGACAAGGAGGAACCATGCGGTATTACACACCACTCGGACCAACTCTGCTGATTCTCTGTCTCGCTTTCTCCTCCCTGGCCTGGACCCCTTGGGGAGCCATCTACGGAAGCGCCCGGGACGAACGCAGCGTGGGTGATCAGGCGGCTGACAAGAAGATCTCGCTGTCCATCAAGGGAAAGCTCGCGGACAAGGATTCCAAGATGGCTCTGAAGGTCCATGTGTACTGTTTTCTGAAGCACGTCTACCTGGTGGGCGCGATCAACGACCAGAGCTTTCAGGCGTTCGCGGTCAAGACGGCCAAGGGGACCGAGGGGGCGAAGCGGGTGACCGACTATTTCAAACCCGAGACCGACACGACGTCCGATGATCTGAAGCTGGCGGCCAAGGTGCGCACGGAGCTTATCGGAAACGGGGATCTGAGTTCAACCCAGATCGAACAGGAGGTCATGAACGGCGAGGTGGTGCTGCTGGGCATGATCCGAAGCAAGGCGGACGCGGCCCTGGCCGTGAAGGTGGCAAAGGGCGTCAAGGGCGTGCGCAAGGTCACGTCCTTCCTGATTTCGCCCAAGTAGCCGGAACGGGGGTGAGGAAAAAGGGACTCAGGCGGCCGAGCGGTGGGCCAAGGAGGGATGGCACTGCCCCGCGTTCAGAGCCGCAATCAGATCCCGAGTGGAGTTGACCGGCACGGTGAACCGCGTGGGACAGCGGCCCAACTCCTCCAGGGCGTGGGCGTCGGAACCGGCCACGGCGGTCATGCCGTGGGCTCCGATCAGGCTCATGGCCTCGACGTTCTCGGCGTCGGTGTTGCGCCCATTCTTCGCCTCCGCGATGGTACACAATCCCTGGTCGAAGATGACCGGATCGGCCGGGCGCCAGGTACGGCAAGGATGCGCGGAGATGGCCGCCCCGCCCAGGTCACGCACGGCCGGGAGCAGGAGCTCGGCCGAGAGTCCGTGCGGCAGGTTGCCCACGTCCCCGAAGATCAGGTAATCGCCCTGTTTCGTGGTGTACTCCATGCCCACGATGACCAACAACCCATCGGGCTGGAATCCCTCCCGACATTGTGTCAGGATGGACATGGTGTCGTGATCGGTGATACATACGGCATCCAGGCCCTTTGCTCGGGCGCTGCCCAGGATTTCCGATGGCTTGAGGATGCTGCACGGAGAGCAGGTGGAGTGGACGTGAAGATCTATGAGCATGAACCCATTTTACACTCGCGCCTGCCCATGACAATGTGATTGTATATATGTTAATCATTGTTCCCATAGAATATTTCTATAAACCAGCCGGAGTCTCACATGCCTGATGCATGCATTCTGGTCCTTCTCGATGGTCTGGGCGACAGGTCCCATGCCAGCCTTGACGAACGCACCCCTCTGCAGGCAGCGGCCACCCCCTGCCTTGACCGACTGGCCGCCCGCTCGGCGACAGGTCTGTACCACGCAACCATGTTCGGCCAACCCCTGCCTTCGGAAAACGCCCACTTCGCCCTGTTCGGCGGCATGCCTTACGAGTTCCCCGGACGCGGCGCGCTGGAGGCTCTGGGATCGGGTATCGAACTGGGGCCGAGGGATGTGGCCCTGCTCACCCACTTCGCCCATATCGGCCCGGACGCGTCCAACCGCCTGACCCTGGTCCATGACAAGGTACCCGCCACATCCGACGAGGCAAAGGCGCTGTTCGACGCGCTGCCGCCTTTCGAATACGACGGCGTGACCGCCACTCTGCACCCCGTGGGCGGCCTGTTCGGCGTGCTGATTCTGCACGGCGAAGTCTCCCCCTTCGTCACCGACACCAACCCCATGGTGGACGGCCGACTGCTGCCCCGCCCCTTGCCGCTCAAGGACCACCGGGACCGGATGGCGCAGCGCACGGCCGCAGCCCTTGAACGATATCTTTTATGGGCGCACCGCATCCTCTCAGCCCTGCCCATGAACCGCGAGCGGTTGCAGGCAGGACAGATTCCGGCCAACGGGCTGGTCACACAGCGCGCCGGGCGGCTGACCCGTTGCCCGAGCATGCGGCAACGGTACGGGCTGCGGGGGCTTTCCATCGCGACCGGGGCCATGTACGCGGGCCTGGCCCGATTCATGGGCATGGATTTCGTCAAGGCGCGCGACACGGGCGATCCGGGCGCGGACCTGGCGGAACGCATCCGGCTGGCCCTGGACCGTGCGGCCGACTACGACTTCATCCACGTCCACACCAAGACACCGGATCAGGCGGGCCACACCAAGGACCCGGCAGCCAAAGTCCGGGTCATCGAATCCCTGGACCGGGGGCTCAACGAGGTGGTCGACGCGATCCTGGACGACCAACGCCTGCTGTTGGCCGTGACCGCCGATCACTCCACCCCGAGTTGCGGCACGCTGATCCATTCGGGCGAACCCGTGCCCATGATGTTCGCGGGACAGGGTGTTCGCCGCGACCGGGTTGATGCCTTTGACGAAGTTTCCGTGGCCGGAGGCGCGCTGGGCTGCATGCGTGGCCGGGAGTTTCTGTTCACGGTCCTCAACCACCTCGACCGTGCCCGCCTGATAGGTATTCGCGACACACCATTGCCGGTGGAATACTGGCCCGGCGACCATCCCCCGTTCATCCTCGACCCTCAGGAGTGATCATGCACCCCCTCGGCTTCATCCACGGCAGGTTCCAGGTTCTGCACAACGACCATCTGGTCTATCTGCTGGCCGGGAAAAGGCTCTGCGAACGGCTTATCATCGGCGTGACCAACCCGGACGCGGCCTCCATACGCGAGGAGGCGACCAACCCGGAGCGGTCCAGCAGGGAAAACAACCCCCTTTCCTATGAAGAACGTAAGGCCATGATTGAGGCGGCCCTGATGGAGGCCGGAGTGGACCGACACGCCTTTTCCGTGATTCCCTTTCCGATCAACTGCCCGGAACTGCTCGAAGGTTGCGCCCCGCGCGACGCGGTCTATTTCCTGACCATCTATGACGACTGGGGGCGCGAGAAGCGCAAACGGTTCGAGAGCCTGGGCCTGGCCACCCACGTCATGTGGGAACGGCCCGAGAGCGAGAAAGGCATCAGCGGCACGGACGTTCGAGCGGCCATCCGCAATGGCGGCGAGTGGCAGTCCCTGGTCCCGCCGTCAGTGGCCACCCTGGTGGACCGCTGGGATCTGGCTGAAAGATTCCAGGGACAATAGCCTCTCCCGGTACTCTTTGACGCGCTCCTATCAGATGGCAGGCGGCTCCGTTTCCTCGGGATCGTAGTCCTTGGTGTCCGGGTTGTAGCAGTACCGGCACCGGCCGGGTCTTCTGAACCAGCGGATCAGGATGATGCCGGTGACGAACCCGCCCACGTGCGCCCACCAGGCCACGTTCTGCGCACTATGGACCGAGGAGTACACCCCGGAAAGAATCTGCATGAGCAGCCAGAGCCCCAGAAACAGGGAGGCGGGAATACGCAGGATGAGGGGAAAGAAGAAGACAGGTATCAGGGTCAAAACCTTGCCGTGCGGGTAGAGCACGATATACGCGCCCATGACCCCGGCGATAGCGCCGGATGCGCCGATAACCGGCATGGGCGAGCCCCGTTCAAAGGCCATGTGCGTGGTCACGGCGGCCAGGCCGCAGAGCACATAGAACAGCACGAACCAGCCGTGGCCGGTGACATCCTCGATGTTGTCGCCGAAGATCCAGAGCATCCACATATTCAGGATGATGTGCAGCCAACCGCCGTGCAGAAACATATAGGTCAAAAACGGCCAGCCCAGCGTGTCCGGGTACCCGGCCCAGGCCGCCCAGTCCGGCTCGAAGAACCGAGCCGGGACCACCCCGAACAGATAGAATATCCTCGCCCTGGCCTCGGGCGCGAGGCTGAACACGAACAGGAAGATCGCGGCATTGACGACGATGATCGAAAGCACGGCATAGGGCCGGGTCTCGCGCGGCACGTTGTCGCGGATGGGGATCACGCCTCGTCCCCCTCATCCCCCTCTTCGGCGGCCATCTTTTCAGCCGCTTCCGGGGCCAGTTCATCGGCCAGATCAGGCCACAGCGCATCCATCCAGCCCTGAAACGCAATATTGCGCCGGTCCCATTCGTCCTGGGCGGCCGCGTCCAGACGCCCCGCTTCCCCGGCCAGTTCGGCCAACCCCTTGTCGTTGTCCACGATCACGTCACAGGCCGCGAGCTTGTCGGCCTCGGGCCATTGCCAGGAATCGAACACGGCCAGCATCTCCGGGGAAAGATGGCGAAGCTCACGCAATTCGCCGTTCCGCTTGGCCTCGGGACACCGCACCCCGGCCACCAGATCGACCATGCCGGACTTGTGCCATCCGCCTTCCAGCAGCAGGGGAACCTCGGCATAGGCCACGGGTTCATCTCGATGGGCCATGAAGAACTCCTCGCATTGGTGACGGACCATGGGGTGGACCATATCCATGACCTCCCGACGCACACCCTCCGACTCGCGCATCACCTTGAAGAGCCCCGGCTTGTCCACTCCGCCGTCATCCAGCGTGTATTGCCCGCCGAAGCGCTGCCGGATCATGGCCGCGCCGTCCCCGCCTGGGGCGTACAGTTCGGCCACGGACTCGTCCGCCGAGAAACAGGGGCGTCCCATATCGCGCAATGCCTTGAGCAAGGTGGACTTGCCGCCGCCCGGCATACCCACGATACCCACGCGCAGGCACTCGCGGGTCAACCCGGCCAAAAGGGTCTGAAAATCCTCGGGCGGGGCCAGCCAGCGGGTCACCGGCTCACCCGTTTCCGGATGGGGAACGCCGAGGTAAAAGGCGTGGAGCATCTGTCGTGGGGCCAACGCGGCCAGCCGATCGGGCCGCCTCGACCACTCGGCGTTTTCCCGCGCGCCATAGACCGCATCGCCGAGCAGCGGGTGGCCGAGATGGGCCATGTGCACGCGAATCTGGTGAGTCCGGCCGGTGTGGATGCGCACGGCCACCAGTGAGGCCAGACCGCGCGGCCCGGTCCAGAGCACCCGGTAGTCGCTGCGAGCCTCGCGCCCGCCCTTGGGCACAACGGCCATCTGGGTCTTTCGGCTGGGATGTCGTCCCATGGGCGCATCCACGGTCCCCCTGGCTTGTTTGGGACAGCCGTGGACAAGGGCCAGATATACCTTGAACGTCCTGCGTCCGGCAAAGCTGTCCGACAGAGCCAGTCGAGCCGGTTCGTTCCGGGCCACGGCCATGAGGCCTGAGGTATCCTTGTCCAGACGGTGGACGATACCGGGCCGCTGCGGGTCCATGGAACTGTTCTCGGCGGCGATGTCAGGCCATTGATGGATTAACAGGTTGACCAGGGTGGGGCCGGGTTCGCCCGGAGCCGGGTGCGTGGTCAACCCTGCGGGCTTGACCACGACAAGCATGTCCTCGTCCTCGAACACGGCTTCGATATCGCCACGAACAGGCTCGGCAGCATATTCGCCCGGCTCGGGCTCGGCGGCCTTGAGCGTCACGGTCTGCCCGCGGGCCAACTTGCGGTTCCCCTTGAGGGAGACCTCACCGTCCACCAGAGCCAGACCGGCTTCTATCCAACCTTTGATGCGGCCACGGGAAACGCCCTCTTCGGCCAGCTCACGGCCCCAGAACTTGTCCAGCCGTACTCCTGCGTCACTCAATGTAATGGTGCGTTCCCACCACTGTTCAGATTTCTCATTTGTCATGATCAAGGTGATATACCGGGAATCATTGGAAAGTAAAATTCAAATTGGTTTTATGTACTCGTCGTTTACAAAATTGGCCCTTGACCCGCTCCCGGCATAGGCTTAGAAAAAAGAAATTTTGCGCAATTGAAACTTTCTCTACATATTATCAAAACCCAAAGAGAGGCAAACATGGCCTTACACCTGGTTGACCACCCGCTTATCCGGCACAAGGTTGGTCTGCTCCGTCAGCACGACATTTCCACCAGCCATTTCCGGACACTGGCAAACGAAATCACCCGCCTTCTGACCTATGAGGCGACCAAGGATTTCGAAACCGAAAAGAAGACCATCAAGGGATGGGCGGGCAAGGTCGAGGTGGACTGCATCAAAGGCAAGATGGTCACTGTCGTGCCCATCCTGCGCGCGGGCCTGGGCATGATCGACGGCGTGTACGACATGATCCCCGGCGCCAAGGCGTCCGTTGTCGGTTTCTACCGCAACGAGGAAACCCTGGAGCCTGTCCAGTACTATGTCAAACTGGCCAAACGCATCGATAAGCGCATGGCCCTGATCCTGGACCCCATGCTGGCCACCGGCGGTACCCTGAACGCGACCATCAAGCTGCTCAAGGAAGCGGGTTGCAAATCCATCCGCGGCCTGTTCCTCTGCGCCGCGCCGGAAGGCATCGAGCGCATCCTGAAAGAACACCCCGACGTGGACATCTACACCGCGGCGGTGGATGAAAAATTAAACGACGTAGGCTATATCATCCCCGGTCTTGGAGACGCGGGGGACAAGATATTCGGCACCAAGTAGGCAAAGGGCACGCTGCACAGCGTGCCTTTTTTTGAGGCCAGAGGGGCAACACTGGAGTCGGGGGGCTCCGCAACCAAGAGAGAGGAGTGGGTAAAACGATGAGTGACGTGCATTCCACCGAATACAATTTCAAACTAAAGGACGCCTTGCTGGGCGCGCAGATGCTTTTCGTGGCATTCGGCGCATTGGTCCTGGTGCCGATTCTGACGGGCATCGATTCCAATGTGGCCCTGTTCACGGCGGGTATCGGCACCCTGCTGTTCCAGGTCATTACCAGGGGCAAGGTTCCGGTCTTCCTGGCTTCGTCCTTCGCCTTCCTTCCGCCGCTCTTCGCGGCCCAGCAGGGCGAGTTCACCTATCCCGAGATCATGTGCGGCCTGGTCGCTGCAGGCGGCCTGTACGTGATCATCAGCCTGTGTATCCGCTTCTTCGGCGCGGGCTTCCTGCATAAGCTCCTGCCCCCCGTGGTCACCGGTCCCGTGATCATGCTCATCGGGCTGATTCTCTGCCCGGTGGCCGTGAACATGGCGCTGGGCCATAACGGCCAGATCTGGCTCGAACCCCAGATCCCGTCCATGATCGTGGCTGGCGTGGCCTTGCTGACCACCATCATGGTGTCCCTGCTCGGCAAGGGCTGGTTCAAGCTCGTGCCCATCCTGTGCGGCATCATTGCGGGTTACGCCTGCTCGATGATCATGGATGCCACCGGCGTGACCGCTTCCATGTACCAGAGCTTCGTCAATTCCGCCGTGGACGGCAAGGTCAACGGCATGGGCCTGGCCCCGTGGATGGACGGAACCCTGATCTCCTTTGACGCCGTCAGCAAGGCCAAGCTCTTCGCCGTTCCGAACTTCACCACGCCCACCTGGAGCTGGGAGGCCATCCTCTACGTGGTCCCCATCGCCATCGCCCCGGCCATCGAGCACTTCGGCGACATCCTGGCCATCGGCTCCATCTCCGGCAAGGACTACGTCAAGGATCCCGGCATTCAGAACACCATGCTCGGCGACGGTCTGGCCACCTCCCTGGCCTCCATGCTCGGCGGCCCGCCGAACACCACCTACTCCGAGGTTTCCGGCGCCGTGGCCCTGACCCGCGCCTTCAACCCCGCGATCATGACCTGGGCGGCCATCGTGGCCGTGCTGCTCGCCTTTGTCGGCAAGCTCGGCGGCTTCCTGAACACCATCCCCATGCCGGTCATGGGCGGTATCATGCTGCTGCTGTTCGGCGCCATCACGGTTATCGGCCTGAGCACCCTGGTGCGCTCCCAGATCGACCTGCTCCTGCCCCGCAACATGATCATCGTGGCCATCATCCTGGTCTTCGGCCTGGGCGGCATGGTCCTGAACATCGGCATCACCGACCTCAAGGGCATCGGCCTGGGCGCCATTGCCGGCGTGGTCCTGAACCTCGTCCTGCCCTGCAAGGACTGCAACGACGAGAACGACCCCGCGGAACTCTAGCATCCCGTTCACCCAAGGCCCCTCTTCGCAGGAAGGGGGGCCTTTTTGTTTCGGATGGACCGGGCCGCCGATAGCGGCTATGATCCCCCTGTTCAAGGAGAAAACTCATGCGCGAAACCGTAACCGGCCTGGTTTTGACATATAATGGCGAACGGTGGCTCGAAAAATGCCTCAAATCGCTCGACTTCTGCGATGAATTGCTGGTGGTGGACTCGCAGTCCACGGACCGCACCCGCGAAATCGCGGAAAAATGTGGTGCACGGGTCGTGGTCAGGCCCTGGCCCGGCCCGGTGGACCAGTTCGACTTCGCCCTGAAGGAAATCGGTACGGCCTGGGTTGTCTCGCTCGACCAGGACGAAATGCTGACCGATGAACTGCGCGCCAACATCGAGGACCGGCTCGAGGCCAGTGAACCGGTGGCAGGCTATTACGTGCCGCGCAGCTCCTTTTATTTCAACCGGTTCATGAAACACTCCGGGTGGTACCCGGACTACCTTTTCCGTGTCTTCAGGGCCGGTCAAATGGAGGTCACCGCTTCGGGCGCACACTACCACTTCAATGCGCTCGGCGAGACCAGGAAGCTGTCCGGCGACATCCTGCACTACCCTTACGAATCCTTTCGGCAGCATATGGACAAGATCAACTATTACGCCGAAGAGGGGGCCACCGCCCTGCGCGAAAAGGGCCGCAAGGGAGGTACGGCCCGAGCCCTCCTCCACGCCGTTATGCGCTTTATCAAGCTTTACCTGCTCAAGCTCGGCTTCCTGGACGGCACTGCCGGTCTGTGCAACGCACTGGCCGGGTTCTACTACACCTTCCAGAAGTACATCCGGGTAGAAGAACAGGGAAAATGGGGCGGGGAGTAATCCATGCATTTTTTCTCCGCGTTCTTCAAAGGGCGTGAAATACGCATTGAAACCGCCAGAGCGACGGAGGAGGCCAAAAGCCGCATCAAAGATGGGCTGGACAGTCCAAGACGCGGCTTGTTCCTGTCCGCTCTGACCGGATACGCCATGGGCGACGCCGTGGATCTCGATTATTACTCGGTTCTCTGGCCGGTTCCTGTCGCCACATTCCAAGGCCGTTTCACGAATTCGTCCGAATCCGTCACGCTCAACGGTCGGCTCAAACCCTCCGTGTTTTTGACAGCCGCCTTTGTCCTGTTGGCGCTGCTTCCCTTCCTGCTTTACCTTCGTTTCCTGATCGACGGTGTTGAATTCAATCTGCATGATCTGGCGAATAGCGCAGGTTTCCTGGTGCTGGACTGCTTCATGATTCTCATTGTGCTCATCATGGGCGCAGTATTCCAACAAAGAATCGAGAACAGGCTACGCAGACTTCTGGCCTGACCCGCACACGAAAAGACCGAAGGAAACAAGTGGCGGCGACGATGCCCGCCGTGTTCCACGGAGAAATGTGGGCGATTCTCCTTCCGATTGCCCTTTTCGGGCTTCTCTACATGACGCCCGTCATCTCGGGCGATCTGAACCTCATCACAACGCACTTGAAAAAATGTGCCCGGTAGCACTTCTTTTTTCTGGCATTTCTCCCCAAAACCTTGTTTGCTCTCACCCTGTTTTTTGCTATTGAAAGAAGAATATAACATCCCATTTTTTTTCGGAGGAACCATGGAAATCGACATCTCCCAAATGACCGACACCATTGTCGCTTATGTAACTCAGTACGGACTGCGTATTATCGTGGCGCTGCTCATATTCATTATCGGACGGATGATCGCCAAAGGGTTGGCCAACGGGACCCGAAAGATTCTCCTCAAAGCCAGGGTGGACGAGACACTGGCCTCGTTCCTCAAGAACATCACCTACTACGCGCTGATCGCCGCCGTGGTCATCGCGGCGCTGGGCCAGGCAGGCATCAACGTGACCAGCTTCCTCGCCGTACTCGGTGCCGCAGGCTTGGCCGTCGGTCTCGCTCTCAAGGACTCCTTGTCCAACTTTGCGGCGGGCGTCATGCTCATCCTGCTCAAGTTCTTCAAGAAGGGCGACTACGTCACCGCAGGCGGCCAGTCCGGGACGGTCACGGCCATCAACATTTTCAACACCGTCCTGACCACCCCGGACAACAAGGTCATCACCGTGCCCAACTCCGCAGTGCTCGGCGGAACCATTACGAACGTGAGCGCCAATGAAACCCGGCGTGTGGACATGACCTTCGGCATCGGCTACGACGACGACCTGCTCAAGGCCAAGAAGACCCTGGAGCGTATCGTTTCCGAGGAACCGCGCGTTCTGGCCGAGCCCAAGCCTGTCATCGAGGTCATGGAACTGGCCGACTCCTCGGTCAACTTCGTGGTCCGTCCGTGGTGCAAGACCGGCGATTACTGGGGCGTGTATTTCGCACTGACCGAAAAGGTGAAGCTGGTATTCGACCAGGAAGGCATCTCCATCCCGTACCCGCAGCAAGACGTCCACATCTACCCTACCGGGGATGCGGAGTAAGGGGGGGGCGGCTTCCGATAGCGGCGCATCTGCACATTTTTTCCGGCGGACGCTGATCCTCACGTAGACGGCTACGCTGCGGTCAGCGCCCACCGAAAGAAAATGCACAGCTGCACCACTCTCGAAAGCCTATCCCGAGGCCGATTTGACGGCGAAAGAAGAAAGAGCCGCTGTCGGGGGCTGCGCACCCGAATCGCTCCAAAGAAAATGACAGGGCCTTCGACTCAAGAATGAGTCGAAGGCCCTTTTATGCGCCCTACCCCGCGAAGCGGCTACATGAAGTTTAGGAAAGGATGGGGATGGGGGTCCGGGGGAAGGGGAGGGAAAAGCCCTTTTCAAAGGGTTTTCCTTCCCCTTCCCCCGGCCGCCGGAGGCAAAAAAAGGCGACCGCGCTGCGATCGCCTTTTTTAGATTGCGTACTAACCGCCCTACTGCGCGTCGATCCAGATGTTGGCCTCTTTGACGTCGAGGGTACCAACGTAGATGGCGCGGCCGGAGATGGCCCCTTCGAGGCCTTTCTTGGACAGCGGGTAGAGATTTTTGATGTCGTCGAGGGTATGGACGCCGCCGGCGGCGATGACCGGGACGGTCGTCTTGGCGCACAGTGCGGCCAGGGCTTCGAGGTTGACGCCGGTCTGCATGCCGTCACGGGCGATGTCGGTGTAAACGATGAAGCGGATGCCGTCCTTTTCCAGACGGGGCAAGACATCGTCTATGGTCATCCCCGCGTCCTCGACCCATCCCTTGGTCTTGAGCTTGCCGTCCACAGCGTCCAGAGAAACGCCGATACGTCCAGGCAAGGCCTGACAGAGGTCGGAAAAGAGTTGCGGATTCTCCAAGGCCATGGTGCCGATGATCAGCCGACGCACGCCTGCCTCAATGTACTTTTGAGCCGTGGCGATGTCGCGGATGCCGCCGCCGAGCTGAACGGGAATGTCTATCTCGGAGCAGATGGCCTTGATGAGGTCGAAGTTCTTGGGCACGCCGGAAAAGGCTCCGTCCAGGTCCACAACGTGGAGGTAGCGCGCGCCGAGGTCTTCCCAGTAACGGGCCTGGGCGATAGGGTCTGAGGCGAATACGGTGACCTCGTCCTCTTTGCCCTGAGCCAGGCGGACGCACTCACCGTTCTTGATGTCTACAGCGGGAAAAAGAATCATAATCCGAGTTCCATGAGTTTCTCGTCCATGCCGTCGCGGGCCAGTCGGGTGGCGGTCACCCACTTGCCGCCACGGGCAGCGAACTTCTTGGCGTTATAGAGGTTTTCCAGCAGGGACTGCTGGGTCTCTTCATAGCGGGAGCGGATCATCCGCTCGTTCTTGACGTCGATAAGGTAAAAGTCGATGGCGACCGAGGCCGGAGTTTCCACGCCCGCGTCGCTGCCCACGCGCTCACGCCAGGTGGTCAGTTGCGGAACCAGCAGGAAATCGGCCTGGATGCACTTGCCCACGCCGAGCCAGTACTTCCACGCGGACACGCGGGGCTTGCCCGAGTCCTCGAACACGACCACGTCTTCGCACTGTTTCACGGCAGCCGGAGTGATGTAGTCGAAAACCTGGTGCTGCTGCAGGGTATCGGCCAGGATCATGTCCAAAGTCTCGATGGTCCCTGCGGGCGCAGGCTTGCCCTCTTGATCGAGGTAGCCCGCAAGAAGTTCCCAATTGAAAGTGGGATTGGTAAAACCGGCAACGGCCAGCTTGCCTTCGGGGCGAGGTATGGCGGCTGTCCGGGACTTGCCGCAACCAGCCAGGACCAGCATGACCAGACAGGACAGGGCAAGGGCGGAAAAGACAGCGGAACGTTTCATCAGTCGAGACTCCCTTTGGTGCTGGAGACCCCCTTGCGCCCGACGGTGACCGCCTTGGACAGGGCCAGGCCCAGGGCCTTGAAGGCCGCTTCCAGCAGATGATGGCCGTTTTGGCCGTACTCAAATTTGACGTGCAGGTTCATGCCCGCCTTGTACGCCACGGA
This sequence comes from uncultured Pseudodesulfovibrio sp., assembly GCF_963662885.1. NCBI lineage: Bacteria > Pseudomonadati > Thermodesulfobacteriota > Desulfovibrionia > Desulfovibrionales > Desulfovibrionaceae > Pseudodesulfovibrio > uncultured Pseudodesulfovibrio sp. The sequence continues at coordinate 729,942 of NZ_OY760055.1, read as the reverse complement.
CTTCAAAAATTCGCGCCAGACGTCCTTTTCGTCGCCTGCAATCTGCGCGGGCAACAGGGCGTCGTCGTAAACGATGTAGGGGCGGCCGGAGAGGTCCACGACGACTTCGGCCAGCGCCTCATCCATGGGGACCTTGGCCGAGGCCACACGGTTGATGCCCTGCTTGTCGCCCAGAGCCTCGGCAAGCGCCTGTCCCAGGCAAAGACCGATGTCCTCCAGGCTGTGGTGGGTATCTATCTCCAGGTCGCCCTTGCAGGTCAGGTCCAGATCGAACCTGGCCCAAAAGGCGCACAGGGTAAGCATGTGGTCGGCGAAACCGATGCCGGTATCGACCGAGACCTTTCCCTCACCGTCGAGGTTCAGGGTCAGTGATATGTCCGTTTCCTTGGTGGTCCGAGCCACTGTGGCCTGGCGCATGGCGCACTCCTTTCCTGTAAGCGTGAGCGTCATCCCCATACATAGAGGAAAAGACTAGAAAAATAAACAGGGCAGGAACCGACTTTTGCGGTGCCCGCCCTGATTGAGGTCGTTAGGGGGTTTCTTCCCCGTCTTCTTTTCCGCCCTCTTTCGCCACGGCATCCAACTCGGCCTGGGCTTTGGCCTCGGCCTCGGCCTCCTTCTTGAGATGGCGCTTCTCCCGCTTGCCGAAGAAGTAGGCCACCCAGATACCGACCTCGTAGAGGACGATCAGAGGACCCGCCATGAGGCATTGGGTGAAGGGATCCGGCGGAGTCAGGATCGCAGAGATGACAAAAGCAAAAAGAATCGCATACTTGCGCTTCTGGCGCAGTCCCGTTGACGAGACCATGCCCAGCCTTGCCAGGAAGAAGATGAACAAAGGCAGCTCGAAAACCAAACCGAAGGCGAACAGGAGTTTCAGGCAGAAACTCAAATATTCGTTTAGTTTGGGTACAAACTGAATACCCTCGTTGGAGAACCCGGCAAAGAAGTCGAACGCGTACGGGAAGACCTGGAAATAACCGAACAGCGCGCCGCCGGTAAAGAACATCCCCGAAAACAGGGCCATCGGGATCATCCACTTACGCTCGTGCGAGTACAGCCCCGGGGCGATGAAACCCCAGATCTGGGCGAACACGTAAGGACTGACCAGGAAGAGCCCTGCCACGATGGATATCTTGATATGCGCGAAAAACGCCTCGGCCGGATAGGTGTACTGAAAATGCCCTTCCCGTGCCACGGCCATGAGTGCCTTCTGCAAGGCGGCCATGAAGATCTGCATCTGTTCGGGATGGTTGAAACCATTGGCCGAGAGCATCTTCTCGAAAACCACACCGAACTGCTGGTAGAACTCCGGGGTCAGCAACGGCGCCGTGGCCGCAGCCTGCTTCTGAAAGACATCCACCATGGGCTGCATGAGGATGTCGAACATCTGTGCGGCAAAGGAATAACAGGCGACCATGCCCACGCACACGGCAAGTGCCGCGCGGGTCAGCCTGGAACGCAACTCACCGAGGTGGTCGAGCAGGGACATCTGGGCCCCGTCACCATCTTCGGGTTCGTCGTCTTCATCTTCGGGGTCGTCGTCAGGAACGTCGGACACCGTATCGTCATCCGAACCGCCACCGCCGTCGCCGCCCTCGGCCGGAACGGCCGTAGCGGCGTACACATCGGGCGGGGTCGCCGCAGCGTCGGCCTCTTCGTCCGATCCGGCGGCTTCTTCGCTTTCTGAAACCGACTCGTTTTGCGCCTGATCGGTATCGGTTCCTTCCCCTTCCTCTGGTCCGGCGGATACCGGTTCCTCGTCGGTCAGGCTCGGATCCTCTTCCGGTTCGACGGTCTTTCCGGAAACAGGCTCTTCTTCGGGTCCCTTGACGTCTTCTTTGTCGGAACTCATCGAAACCTAGGCCTTTTTCTCTTCAGGCTCGGCAGCGCCAGCCGGTGCGACCGGGGCTTCAGGCGCCGCGGACTCGGCAGCAGCGGTTTCCTCGGAAGCCGGAGTTTCGGCTTCCGAGGCAGCCTCCTGCTTGGCCTTTTCGGCCTTGCGGCGAGCCAGTTCGGCGTCCACTTCCTTCTTGCGGGCAGCGGCTTCGGCCTTGGTCACCTCGTCGTCCAGGGTGGACTTGACTTCGTTGCCCACACGCTTGAACTCGGCCACCCCCTTGCCCAAGGAGCGGAGCAACTCGGGCAACTTCTGGGGGCCGATGACGATGAGCGCCACCACGCAGATAATCAGTAATTCGGGTCCGCCTATTCCAAACATATGCTCACCTGGGTAATCGGTTTAATCTCTCGGGCTATTCCCACTCAATGGTGCTCGGCGGCTTGGAGGAGATATCCAGAACCACCCGGTTGACGCCCTTGACCTCCCGGATGATCCGGTTGGACATGCGCGCCAGCAACTCCGAGGGGAGCCTGGACCAGTCCGCGGTCATGGCGTCCAGGGAATCGACGATGCGCAGGGCGATGACGTTTTCATACGTGCGGTCGTCGCCCATGACGCCCACGGTCTTGAGCGGCAGGAGCACGGCGAAACCCTGCCAGACCTTGCGGTACCAATCCGCAGCCATCATCTCGTTCTGAACGATCTTGTCGGCCAGGCGGAGAATCTGGAGCCGCTCCTCGGTCACTTCGCCGATGACGCGGATGGACAGGCCCGGGCCGGGGAAAGGCTGGCGCCAGATGATGTGCTCGGGCAGGCCGAGTTCGTAAGCGGCGCGCCGCACCTCGTCCTTGAACAGCTCGCGCAGGGGTTCAACCAGCTTGAGGTTCATCTTCTCGGGCAGGCCGCCCACGTTGTGGTGGGACTTGATCACGGCCGAGGGACCCTTGAAGGATTCGGACTCGATGACGTCCGGATACAAGGTACCCTGACCCAGGAACTTCACGCCCTCGATGGCCTTGGCCTCGCGGTCGAAGACCTCGATGAACTTGTAGCCGATAAGCTTGCGTTTCTTCTCCGGGTCCTCAACGCCCTTCAGGTCTGCCAGGAACTCATCCGAAGCGTCGACCATCTTCACGTTGAGATCGAAGTGCTCGGCCAGGAAGCCGATGACTTCCTCACGCTCGCCCATGCGCAGCAGCCCGTTGTCCACGAAGATGCAGTGCAGGTTCTTGCCGATGGCCTTGTGCAGCATGACTGCTGCCACCGTGGAGTCGATGCCGCCGGACAGGCCGAGCACGACTTTGGAATCACCGACCTGTTCCTTCAAAGCCTCGATGGTCGTGTCCACGAAGGAGGACATGGACCACGTCGCTTCCAGCCCGGCCACCTTGAACAGGAAGTTCTGGATGATCAGGGCGCCGTCGGTGGTGTGAGCCACCTCGGGGTGGAACTGGAGGGCGTAGATCTTTTTCTCGACGTTGCCCATTGCCGCGAACTCGATGGAGTCGGACTTGCCCATGGGTACGAAACCTTCGGGCAGGACTTCGACACGGTCGCCGTGGGACATCCACACGGTCAGGTCGTCCTTGTCCTTGACTCCGTCAAACAGGATGGAGTCGTTCTGAGCGTAGAACTGGGCCCGGCCGTATTCGCGGTCGGTGGATGCAACCACCTTGCCGCCGAGATTGTGGGCCAGCAGTTGCATGCCGTAGCAAATGCCCAGCACGGGGATACCCATCTCAAGGTATTCCATGTTCAATTCGGGGCAGCCGCCTTCCAGAACGCTGGACGGGCCGCCGGACAGGATCAGGGCCGAGGGCTTGAACGCCTTGACCCTTTCGGGGTCGACGTTGCAGGGGTGAATCTCGGAATACACCCCGGCCTCGCGCACTCGACGTGCGATCAGCTGAGTGAACTGACTGCCAAAATCAAGGATAAGAACTCTGTTGTCTTGCATGCGTTTCTCTCTAATTCACAATGGGAGAAATGAAAAGGCGAATTACCATTCCCGGTCTGGACACCGGCCTTAGCCGTCGCCACGATAGTTCGGGGATTCCTTGGTGATGGTCACATCGTGAACGTGGGATTCGCGCAGTCCGGCCGAAGAGATCTGGACAAGCTTGGACTTCTCGAAGAGCTCTCCGATGTTGGCCGCCCCGGTGTAGCCCATGCCGGAGCGCAGGCCGCCGATGAACTGGTACAGGGATTCGCCCACCTTGCCGCGATACGGAACCCGGCCGACGATGCCCTCGGGCACCAGCTTCTTGGACTTCTCCTGGAAGTAACGGTCAGAGCTGCCCTTCTTCATGGCGTCGATGGAGCCCATGCCGCGGTACTGCTTGTAGGTACGGCCTTGGTACAGGATGGTCTCACCCGGAGACTCCTCGGTACCGGCCAGAACCGAGCCCATCATGCAGGAGTTCGCGCCGACGGCCAGAGCCTTGACCACGTCGCCCGAGTACTTGATGCCGCCGTCAGCGATGATGCACTTGTCAGCCTCGCGGGCTGCACGGCTGGCCTCCATGACCGCGGTGATCTGCGGTACGCCCACACCGGCAACAATGCGGGTGGTGCAGATGGAGCCGGGGCCGATGCCGACCTTGACCGTGTCCACACCGGCCTCGATCAGCGCCTTGGCGCCTTCGTAGGTGGCCACGTTGCCGCCGACCAACTGGAGTTCGGGGAAGGCGGCTCGCAGCTCGCGGGTGGATTTGAGGATGTTCTCGGAGTGGCCGTGGGCCGAGTCCAGAACCAGGAAGTCGGCACCTGCGTGCAGCAGGGCTTCGGAGCGGGACAGGCAGTCCTTGCCGATGCCGATGGCCGCGCCGACCAGCAGACGGCCGCGCGAGTCCTTGACCGCGTCGGGGTACTTCTTGTGCTTGTTGATGTCCTTGATGGTGATCAGGCCCTTGAGGCGGTTTTCCTCGTCGACCACGAGCAGCTTTTCGATGCGGTGCTGGTGCAGCTTGCGCTTGGCTTCCTCGTTGTCGATACCTTCGGGCACGGTGACCAGATCGCGGGAGGTCATCAACTCGGAGACCTGGGACTTGTCGTCCTGCACGAAGCGGATGTCACGGTTGGTGATGATACCGACCAGATGATCGCCCTTGACGACGGGCAGACCGGAAATCCGGTACTCGGACATGATCGACTTGACCTTGGCCAGGTCGTCGTCCGGATGCACGGTGATAGGATCGGAGATCATGCCGGACTCGGATTTCTTGACCCGGTCGATTTCCCTCGCCTGCTCGCGCACGGACATGTTTTTGTGGATGACGCCCGCGCCGCCGTGGCGGGCCATGGATATGGCCATTCTGGACTCGGTAACCGTGTCCATGGCCGCAGAGATCAGCGGAATGTTCAGTTTGATCCCCGGTGTGAGATAGGTGGAAACGTCAACATCGCTGGGCAGCACGTTGGAATAGCCCGGCAACAACAGGACATCGTCAAAGGTCAATGCTTTATCAAGTATTTTGCTCATGTCATTCCTCCAGAGCGTTTTTGCTTATCATATATGACGAGGCCGAGCTTAGCGCCCGGCCTCGGAGTTTTCCATTATAGACCCAGGTAGGCCCGTTTTACTTGCTCGTTGGTGAGCAATTTATCGCAGGAGTCCGAGAGGACAACCCTCCCGTTTTCCATGACATACCCCCGGTGGCCGATCTTGAGCGCAAGGTTGGCGTTCTGCTCCACCAGGAAAATGGTCGTGTTGTTCTCGCTGTTGACCTTCTTGATGATCTCGAAGATCTGTTTGACCACCAGCGGGGCCAGGCCCATGGACGGCTCGTCCAGCAGCAGAAGCGCGGGCCGGGCCATCAGGGCACGGCCGATGGCCAGCATCTGCTGCTCGCCGCCGGACAGGGTTCCGCCCTGCTGTTTGCGCCGCCGGGCCAGGATCGGGAACAGATCGAAGCAATACTCCATGTCCCTCTTGATCTCAGCCTTGTTGTTACGCATGAACGCGCCCATGTCCAGATTCTCCTGGACGGTCAGTTCCGGGAAAATCAAACGCCCTTCCGGCACCTGGCAGATGCCCTGGCTGACAATGTGGTTCGGGGCCATCTTGGTGATGTCGTCATCCTGGTACAGGACCTGTCCCTGGCGGGCCTGAACCACGCCGCAGATGGTCATCAGCGTGGTGGACTTGCCCGCGCCGTTAGCGCCGATCAGGGTGATGATTTCGCCCCGGTCGACATACAGGTTGACGTCGTACAGAGCCTGGATGTTCCCGTAAAAGCTGTTGACGTTCTTGAGTTCCAGCATCCTAGTCATCGTGTTCCTCCCCGAGGTAGGCCTTGATGACCTCCGGATTCGCCGCGATCTCCTCGGGCGTACCGTCCGCGATCATGCGTCCGTAGTCCAAAACGTAAATTCGATCGGACATGGACATGACCATCTTCATATCGTGCTCGATGAGCATGATGGCGATGCCGTATTGTTCGCGAATGCTGATGATCAGTTCTTCCAGATCCAGAGTTTCCTGCGGGTTCATGCCCGCCGCCGGTTCGTCCAGCAACAGGAGGAAAGGATCCGTGGCCAGAGCGCGGGCGATTTCGAGCCTGCGCTGCTTGCCGTACGGCATGTTCGTTGCCAGTTCGTTGACGAACTCTGCCAGGCCTACCAGCTCCAGAAGATCGTAGGCCTTCTGGATGGTCTCCCGCTCTTCGCGCCGAGTGGCCTTGTTGCGCGAAATGGCCCCCCAAATGGACGACTTGGTCCGGCAATGGGTACCAATCATGACGTTCTCAAGGGCGGTCATGGACGGGAACAAGCGGATGTTCTGAAAGGTCCGGGCCATGCCCAACTCGGTCACGATGTTGGGCTTCTTGCCGTTGATACGCTTGGTCTTGCCCTGGGCCTTGGGATCAATGATCACATCGCCGGACGTAGGCGTATAGATGCCGGTGATGCAGTTGAAGAAGGTTGTCTTCCCTGCCCCGTTGGGGCCGATGAGGGCGACGATCTCCCTGTCATTGACCACCAGATCGACTTCGTCCAGGGCGCGGATGCCCCCGAAGTCCTTGCTCACGGCGTTGACGTTCAAAACGGGATTACTCATGGACGGCCTCCGGCTCTGCGGCCTTGTACTCGTAGATCTTGCGCTTGGCGCTGATCAGCCCCTGCGGCCGGAAGACCATGACCAGGACCATGATGGACCCGAACAGGAGCATTCTGAACTGGGCGAATTCGCGCAGGTATTCGGGCACCAGGATGAGGATGACCGCTCCGGCGATGACGCCCCGGATGGAGCCCATGCCGCCGATGACGACGATGGACAGGATGATGGCCGATTCCCAGAAAGTGAACGATGCCGGGTTGATGAAGGTCGTCTTGGCCGCAAAGACCACACCGGCCATGCCAGCCCAGGTGGCACCAAGGGCAAAGGCCATGAGTTTGGTCTTCATCTTGTCGATGCCCATGGCCTGACAGGCGATCTCATCCTCGCGCAGGGCCAGCCAGGCACGCCCGATACGGGAGTTCTGCAGGCGGTTGACGCAGAAGATGGTCAGGACCATGAGGGCGATCATGATGTAATACATGTAGTGCGTGGAGCCGATGACCCCAAGCTTCATGCCGAAGAACCCCGGTCGATCGATTGAGGAGATGCCCGAGGGACCCATGGTGACGTCGCCCCAGTTCTCCAGCACCAGCCGGATGATCTCGCCGAACCCCAGTGTGACAATGGCCAGATAGTCGCCGCGCAGACGCAGTACCGGGAAGCCGAGAAGCAGACCGAGCATGGCCCCGAGCACGGCACCAATCGGGAGCATGTACCAGAAGCCGACGCCCCAGTGCATGTTGCACAAGGCGTAGGCGTAAGCGCCCACGGCGTAGAAGGCCACGAACCCCAGGTCCAGAAGCCCTGCCAGTCCGACAACAATGTTCAAGCCCAGCCCGAGCACGATGTACAGCAGGCAGGAAATCATGATGTTGGTCTGGTAGAGGTTGAACAACTGGAATTCGCCGTTGAAGAGATTGATCTTCAGCGGGGCGACGGCCGCCACCACGCCGATGACCAGCAGCAGCGTGTATTTGATGGCCGGTTTGGTCTGGAAAACGGTGAACAGGGATTCGAGCCTGTTCTCACTGCTCCGCTCGTCCTTCTTGAGTTCCTTGCGCGCCAACAGCCAGCGCCAGACGAAGGAGCCGAAGAAAATGGCCAGGGCCACGTACCCGATGCGGTTCCAGTGCCAGACCACCGTGTTCTCGATGGTGTTCACCCGGATGACCATGATCGGGAAAGTCAGGAAGACGAACCACAGGGCCACCAACAGCGACTTCCGCACCGCGTGGGCGTAGCCGTCGCACCCGGCGGTCAGGAAGAACCTGATGAAGCTCTGGTTCATGATATTGCTTTCGTTGCTCACGATATATTCCTTCGCGGTCAGCGGCCTCTTTGGCCGCGATGATCCCTATTAGACCTTCTGAGTCTTTTCCTTGCCCATGATGCCCGACGGCCTGAAAATCAGGATGAGGACGAGCAGCAGGAAGGCGAAAACGTCCTCGTAGTCCGACGAGACATAGCCGGTGGCGAACGCCTCGGTCAGCCCGAGGACAAGACCGCCCAGCATGGCTCCGGGCAGGGAGCCGATACCGCCGAGCACTGCGGCGGTGAACGCCTTGATGCCCGCGATGAAGCCTATGTAGTAGTTGATCTGCCCGATGTGCGAGGCGATGAGCACGCCGCCCACGGCCGCCAGGCTGGAGCCGATGACGAAGGTGGCGGAGATGACCATATCCACGTTGATGCCCACGAGCATGGCCATCTTGCGGTTTTGGGCCGTGGCGCGCATGGCCTTGCCCAGCTTGGTGAACTTGATGAACAGCGTCAGCCCCACGCAGGAAGCCACGGTGGCCAGAATGATGACCAGCTCGGCCGAACTGATGACCGTGCCCATCTTATCCATGAAGGCGAAATGCGGGATAAGTTCGGGAAAGGGCAGGAAGTCCGAGGTCTGGGCGAGCATGACGTAGTTCTGCAGGAAGATCGACATGCCGATGGCGGAGATGAGCGGGGACAGCCGGGGAGCGTTACGCAGCGGCTTGTAGGCCATCTTCTCGATGGTGAACCCGTAGGCCGCGGCCCAGACCACCGCGCACACGATGGCGATTACCAGGATGGCGTAACCCGGGAAGCCCAGCATGGTCAGCAAACCGGCCACGATGAGCCCGGTGAAGGCGCCGATCATGTAGATCTCGCCGTGGGCGAAGTTGATCAGCTCGATGATGCCGTAGACCATGGTGTAGCCCAGAGCGATCAGAGCATAGATGCTGCCTCGGGTGAGCCCACCCATGAACAGCTCAAGGAAATATTCCATTGTCGTGAATCCTGTTCATTAAATAAATCCAGGGGACGGGCTTTGGCCCGTCCCCTGGTCTAATGCAGTTGGAAGTCTATATCTACTTGACTTCCATGTACTTGCCGTCTTTCACCTGGTAGACGGCGAAGCCGACGCCCTCGGCGTCGCCCTTGGCGTCGAACTTGATCTTGCCGACCGGGGTCTCGACGTAGGAGGTGTGCAGGGCATCGATCATCTTGTCGTAATCGGTGCCGCCGGCGACCTTGACCGCGTTCAGCAGGGCCAGGGCAGCGGAGTAAGCCTCGGGGAAGAACGGACCGGGATCGGTGCCGAACTTGGCCTTATGGGCGGCAACGGCCTCCTGGTACAGGGGGTTGGCGGAGAAGTCCATGGGACCGGTGGCGTAGACGCCCTCGGCGTACTTGCCGGCAACCTTGATGAAGGTGTCGTCCTTCACGCCGTCGTCAGACATGAAGGGAATGTCCATGTCCTTCTTGCGCATGCCGGTAACGATCTTGGAAGCTTCAGGATGGTAACCACCGAAGATAACGCCTTCGGCACCGGAGCTCTTGATCTTCTGAACCACGGCGGAATAGTCCACGGCGCCGGGGGTCACGCCCTCGAACAGGACCTGCTCGATGGCCGGGTCGGCATCGATGAACTGCTTGCAGAAAGAGGCAAAGCCCTTGCCGTAGTCACCCTTGTCGTGGATGATGGCGACCTTTTTCAGGCCCAGGGACTTGGCAAAGGAGACTTCCAGGGCAGCCTGGGCGTCGTCCGGAGCGATGGTCCGGAAGAAGTTCGGGTACTCGCCGGACTGGGTCAGCGGCGGGTTGGTGGCGGACGGAGACATGACCACGATCTTGCCGGACAGGTAGATGGGCAGAGCGGCCTTGGTGGCGCCGGAGCAGATATGGCCAAGCACGATCTTCACGTTGTCGGAGAGCAGCTTGGTGGCGACGTTGGTGGCCAGCTCGGGCTTGCACTGATCGTCCTGAGGCATGACCTCGACCATGGCGCCGTTCACGCCGCCGGCGGCGTTCAGTTTGTCGGCCACCAGCTTGGCGGCATTGACGGTGGGCAGGCCGTAGGAGGCCAGATCACCGGAATGGGCACCGGCAACGCCGAGAACGAGCTTCTTGGCCGGAGCGGCTACCTCGCCGGTCTCGACGTCGGCTTTCTTATCTTGCGCTTCATCCTTTTTCGCTTCGCCGCCGCAGGCCGCCAGCATGGCCGCCATGACGAGACACAGAGCTAACAGACTCAGTTTGACTCTCATGCTTCCTCTCCTCGAAATGTATAAGGGTTCGTTACCACTCAATGTGTTAAACAAGCAGACCGCCGAAAATACCGTCTCCGGCGGATAAAGCCACGGAATGTGACATTGTATTTATTTTCAGTTTCTTGTCAATCATATCCGGGGCAGTGTCACAGAACGCAATAACTCTGAATGATTGATGATCTTATTTGCCCAGCTCGGAACGGGCGAGCTTGACCATTTCCGCATCTTGTTTTTCCAGAGTCAGGACCTTTTCGAAGTAAGTTTGGGCAACGTCCGGTTTTTTGAAATAATGCTTGTAAATAACGCCCAAATTGAAAAGTGCGAGGGTGTCCTCCGGATCGACCTTCAGAATGGACTCGTACGCCTCACTGGCCTTGGTATAATCCTGCTTGTTGAAATAGGCGATACCCACAGCCTTGAGCACCGTGGTGTCTTCCGGCTTGATCTGGCGGGCCTTTTCGAGAGGTTCCAGGGCGCGGTCCCAGGCTCGCATCATCAAAAACGAGTTGCCCAGACCGACCAGCGCTTCCACGTCATCGGGGTGCTCCTTGACCCGCTCAAGGTACTCCTTGACCCGCGACATGGCCCCGGTCATGGCACCGCCCATGGCGGGCGCGCCCGCGCCGCCACCTTCACCCGCGTCGGCAACGCTCTGCGGAGCCCGGGACTTCACGAAGAGGTTGGGGTTTTTCATGCGGTAGACGAAGCTGGTCGCGAACATGGCCGCCAGGGCCAGGAACACGGTCAGGATGACGGCCTTGCGACCGAACGGTACACTACTATCCGTCATGATCGTCCCCCAGCAGTTCCAATTGGCGTATGCGCTTTTCCAGTCCGGCGGAGCGCGATGCCAGGAAGGCGAGATAACCGGCCACGCCGAGCCATACGGCCACGTTGGCGATGAAGATATAAATAGTTGCGGACATGATGTATCCTCGCGTTTTACTTACGTTGTTATTCCTCGTCCCAGACGAGCATGGCCTCGAGCCGGGCCTTTTGGCCCAGCTGGCGGATACGGGTCACGAGCATGGCTCCCCAGAGCAGTCCGAAAGCGAAGAGCCCTGCGAAGACCGTGTGCCACATGCGCACCTCCATGCCCGAGCCCTGGCGGGCCAGGCCATCGGGGTGGGCGCTGCCCCAAAGCTTGGCAGCGAAAAATACCAGCGGCACGTCCAGGAAGGCGACGATGCCGAGCACCGCGCAGACCAGGGCCTTGCGATCACGACCCATGGGCGTGTTCCGCAGGACCAGATACCCGGCGTAGACGTACCACATGATCAGTGCGGTGGTCAGTTTCGGGTCCCAGAGCCACCAATGGCCCCACTCGGCTCGGGCCCAGGTGGACCCGGAGATCAGCGTCATGGTGGCGAAAAGCACACCCAACTCCCCTGCTCCGGCCGCCACCCGGTCGTACCGGTCGTTGCGCGTGAACAGGTAGAGGATGGAGGCCACGAAGACCACGAAAAAGGAAACGAGCGCCCACCAGGAGCACGGCAGGTGCATGTAGAAAATCTTCTGCACGGGGCCGGACTGGGCAATGGGCGCGTAAAACCAGATCATGGCCTGATGCACCACCAGGGCGATGCCACCCAGTATGGCCAGAATGGAAACTTTCATAACTACTCTTCCCCACTATAGACGAACGGGAACAGGAACAGCCCGGCCCCGCCGAACAGACAATCAAAAGCGAAAATCAGACCGAGCCACTGGCCATAACCCATGGTGTGCTCGGGCGAAAAACAGAGGCCGAACAAGGTGATGCCGGACAACAGCACGGGCAGCAGCAGCGGAAAGACGATGACCGAGAGCAGCGACTCCCGGGCCGCCTGGCCTTGAGACAGCGCGCCGAGCAGTGCGCCGATGATGACCAGCCCGAGGTCCGCACCCAGCAGCGTGACCCAGAGCAGCCACCACGGCCCGTTGACCGACTGCCCCAAAAAGGCCGCCGTGGCAGGCAGAAACACCAGTTGCGAAACGAACAGCAGGCCGAAACCGGCCAATCCCTTGCCCAGCCAGACTGCGTGCACCGGCGCGGGCGATGACAGGATGCCGATGCGCGCGCCGTTCATCTCCTCGATGGAAAACAGATCGTTGAAGACCAGCACCAGACCGAAGGCCGAAGCAAGCCAGAAGATGGCTCCTGCGGCCTGGGGTGATATGGCCCCGCCCAACGGCTTGGAAAGGGAGAACAGAAATATCAGCAGCAGGCCGAGCAGGACTGCCTGGACCAGTCCCTGACCACCGGACAGGGAGAGTTTGAGGTCCTTTTTCGCAATGACCAGGGTGCGCTTCAGCATGCGCCCTCCGGGGTAAAGCCCGACGCCGGGCCGAAATATTCCACCCTGCGGCCGCCCAGAGCGAGGACCTTGTCGGCCAGAGCGGCGTCCTCGGTCACATGGTGGCTGATCCAGACGATGGCCGTACCCTTGTCGCGCAGTCCGACGATCTCCCCGCGCAGCCGCTTCAGCGAAGCCGGGTCGAGCCCGGTACCGGGTTCGTCAAGAAAGATGAGCTTGGGGTCCGCCTGATAGACCCGGGCCAGATTCAGCCGCTGGGCCATGCCGCGCGAGAACGACCCGGCCTTTTCCTCTGCCGCCCGCTCCAGCCCTACCCGCTTGAGCAGGGCCATCAGTTCGTCCTTGGTCGGCGACAGTCCATACATGGAACCCCAGAAGCGCAGATTCTCCACTGCGGTCAGGCCGGGGTAGATAAAGGTGGCATGCCCCAGATAGGCCGTCTCCTCGGGCTCCAGGCCGAGCATGACCTCGCCTGCCGACGGCTTGCTCAACCCGGCCATGATGCGCATGAGCGTGGACTTGCCCGCGCCGTTCGGTCCGGCCACCAGCATGATTTCGCCGGGCCGGACCTCGCAGGATATTTCCTTGAAGACGAGCTTGTTGCCGAAGAACTTGGCCGCCCTCTTCACAGTCAGCAGAGGTTTGTCCGCTCCGGCCATCTACCTGACCTCGCCGGGTCTGGGCATGCGCCGCAGCAACAGAAAGGCGAGCAGGCACATGATCGTGCCCCCTATCCAGATCCAGTTGACCAGCGGATTGATGCTGATCTTGAAGCTCGCCTTGTTGTCTTCGGTCAGGCCGAGCAACGTGGCGTAGAGCTCGTCGCCGAAACTCGGGATAGTGCCCACCTCGGCGAACTGCTGATTGGGGAAGTTCTTGTACATGCGTTTGTCGGGCCTGAGCACGCCCACATCCCGGCCGTCCTTGGAGACCGCCAGAGTGGCCGTGGCCCGAACCTCGATGTCGCCCACGTTACGGTCCTCGTGCAGCCCTGCGTAGGTCACGGTGAACTCACCGATGGCCACGGATTCGCCCTGGGCCAGAACCACTTCTCGCTCGGTCTTGTACGGGCCGGAAAAGGCCACGCCCAAGGCCAGAAGAACCAGGCCAAGGTGAACGCCGTAGGCCCCCCAGGACTGGCGCATGGAGCGCACTGCCGGGTACAGGGCAAAGAGAAGGACGATACCGACCAGAGCGGCCACGGACGCGGCCGCGGTAAGGGCGGCCAGCACGTTGGTCATGCCCGACAGGTAGAACGCGGCAAAGGCGACCACCAGCACGGCGCAAACCGCCATGAACCCTTTCTTGTTGCGGATGCCGCCCTTCCAGCCGAGCCACGGGCAGAAGCAGAAGATGAGCACCAGCAGCGCCATGAACGGCAGACAGACCCGGTTGTAGAAATGGGCGTCCAGGCCCATGGACGAAGTCGTCCACAACCGGCTGATGACCGGCCACATGGTTCCCAGGGTAACCACCAGTCCGAGGGCCAGCAGGAACCAGGCCGTGATGACCAGCAACCCCTGTCGGCTCAGGAAGTCGGACAGGGTGCGGTGTACCTGCCGCTCGGACAGGAACACGACCATCAGCGTGATGACCAGAGTCCCGATCATGGACCAGAACAGGGGCTGGGCCACGCCCGATGCGCCGAAGGTGTGCAGGGAATCGATCACGCCGGAACGGGTCAGGTAGGTGGAGAAGATGCACAGGACGAAGGTCAGGGACATGAGAAAGACGTTGGTCCGCTGCAGGGCGTTGCGCCGGGATTCGATAAGGGCCGTATGCAGCACGGCGGTGCCCGCGAACCAGGGGATCAGGGAGGCGTTCTCGACCGGGTCCCAGGCCCAGTAGCCGCCCCAACCCAGTTCCATGTAGGACCACCAGCCGCCCAGGACGATGCCTGCGGTCAGAAAGACCCAGGACAGGATGTTCCAGTTGCGGACCACCTTGATCCAGGATTTCTTTTCGCCGGCGATGCTGGAGGCCAGAGCCGCGCAGGCCGGGATGGTGTACAGGGCAAAGCCCATGAACAGGAGAGGCGGATGGAAGATCATGCCCGGATTGCGCAGCAACGGGTTCAGGCCGCGACCGTCGGCCGGGGCCGGAATGATCTCGATGAACGGGTTGGACCAGCCCGTGAGCAGGAGCAGGAAGAACCCCTGTACGGTCAGGAAGAACATCCAGAAAAAGAGCTTGGTGTTCGCGCCCAGGGATTTGTACCCGGGCGTGGCCACGAAGATCATGCCCGACAGGGCTATGATCAACTCCCAACAGAGAAGCGATCCTTCACGGCCGCCCCACAGGGCGGTCAGGGTGTAGACGAACGACAGGGCGTTATCCACGTTGTTGTAGACGTAGCGGAAGGAATAGTCTCTGGAGGTCAGGGCGACCAGCAGGATGAGGGTGGAAAAGATGACGCCGCAGGCGGCGATGAGTTGGCCCCGCTCCACTACGGTCAGGGCTTCTTCCTTCCTGGTCCAGGCGGCGAAACCGGCGAAACCGGCCAGGAAGAGAAAGGCAAGCAGGGAAAAGAGTAAACCGACGTATCCGGTCAGATGCATAGAGGCTCCTTACAACAAATTCGGCGTGCAGCCCCAGGGACCGACGCCCCCTGGGCCGCAATCATGTCCGGCAGGTTCAACGGCGATAGAAGGGAATAAACCGGGGCGCAACGATGTGAAAAAAAATTCACTATCCGGCCTGCCCCTGCTGCATGTCCATCTGCTTGCTCTTCTCCTCGTACTTTGAGGGGCACTTGGTCACCAGGGTCCTGGCCACGAAGACCTGTCCGTCCGAGGAGAATTTCCCCTCCACGATGACCTCGACGTCCGCCTTGAAGGTGTCGGGCAGCGCGCCCTTGTATTCCACCCGCAGGGTCTTGTCGTGCTGCAGCTTGTCCACCAGGTCGAAGTCGGCTCCGAGCTTGCCGTCGGCAATGGTCAGCCGCGCGGGCGAAACCTTGCCGAACAGCCGGGCGTTGCCGATTTCGGCCCGATCCTGAGCCAGGGCCTCGGTAACATTCAGGAAGTAGACCGAATCCTGGGTCAAGCCGGAAAAGATGAGATAGGAAAGGCCGCCCAGGAAGAGCACCAGGGCGACGGCGTAAACGGTTTTGTTGGACTTCTTGGCCATATGGTTCCTTGCGCCGAGCGCTATTCTTTCTTGTCCCCGCCGGTGGAGCCGTTGCGGTCGCGGGTCAATTCATCCCGCTGGGTGCGGGCGAGTTCCCGCATATCAACCACCTGGTCGGTCTCGTCAACTATTTCACTGCCCAAAATCTCTTCGAGTACGTCCTCCAGGGTGACCACACCGGCCACTCCACCGTACTCGTCCAGCACCACGGCCAGATGCATGCGGCTGCCCAGGAACTGCACCAGCAGCTTGTCCAGGGTGACGGACTCCAGGACAAAACGCACCGGACGCATGATGTCCGACAGCTTGAGTTCGTCCCGGTCGTCGGCCAGGGCCTCGAGCACCAGCCGCCGGTAGACCACGCCCACGATGTCCTCGGTATCCTCTTCATACACCGGGATGCGGCTGTGCGGCCAGTTGGGATGCTCCTCCCTTGCCTGGGCAACGGTCATGTCCGCAGGCAGTGAAAACACCACGGTCCTCGGAGTCATGATCTGCTCCGCCGTCTTGGAGTCCAGGGAGAGGATGTTCCGAATGGAGGTTTCCTCGTACTGCTTGATCACTCCGGAACGGCGGGTCAGGCTGACGATGGCCCGAATGTCGTCCTCGGTGTGGTCCGGCTTGGACTCCCTGTGGCTGACCGCCTTGGACAGCACGCCCATGACGGCGATAATCGGCTTGAACAGCCAGACCATTGCCTTGAGCGGCCGCGACAGGGGCGGCGCGATCACGTCCGAATAGAGCACGCCCAGCGTCTTGGGCATGATCTCCGTGAAGATGAGAATAATTACTGTAAAGCCTACTGTAAAGAGCCAAAGCGTGTCTTCACCGTAGAGTTTGGCCCAGGCCCAGCCCGCAACAGCCGCTCCGGCGGTGTGCGCGCAGGTGTTCAGGGTCAGGATGGCGGTGATGGGCTCGTCGATTTTCGAGCGCAGCTTATGGAGCAGAACCGCGGACTTGCGCCCACTGTCCTTGAGCTTCTGGATGTCGGCCCAGCTCATGGAATAGAGGGCCGCTTCGGCCACGGAGCAGAATGCGGACACAAAGACGGCCACGCCGACAGCGATAATCAGTTCAACCATGGGTTCTTTTCACTTCCTGGAAACGAGAGGAACGAACACGATACATCATCGATGGATGTAGCAGATGCCACGGACCTGCGCAACACGCAACAGGCTTGACTTCCAAGGCGATTGAGGCGAACAGGACGGGCATGAATCCGAGCGCAGCCGAGCAACCCTCCGTGGTCTTCCGTCTGGGGCACATGGGCGACGTCGCCCTGGCCACAGGCGTCCTGTCCCATTGGCACGAACGGACCGGGCGGACATTCGTCTTCGCGACCAGGGAAGGCAACCTGCCCCTGCTCGCCAACCACCCCGCCGTGGCCGGGACCATCGGGCTGACCAAGGCCGATCTGACAGACTCGGGCTGGCTGCGCAAGTCGGGCGACCTGGCAAGGCAACACGCAGGGGCCACGCTCATCGATCTGCACGGCACCCTCCGCTCGCGCATTCTGGCCTTCCGCTGGAAGGGACGGGTTTGCCGCTATCCCAAGTTCGGACTGACCCGCCGGCTGTTTGAACGCACCCGCTCCGACCGCTACCGCATCAAGCTCGAAGCCCTGAACGTCCCCCAACGCTATGCCTTGGCTTTGGACCAACACACGCCAAGCCGCGATGCGGTGCTGCCGCGCATCTTCCTTACCGAAACCGAAACCCATGCGGCCGAGCGCCTGTTGTCGCCGATCTCCTGCGGCGGACCGCGCGTGGCCCTGCACCCCTACGCCACCCATCCGTCCAAGCAGTGGCCCGCCGAGAACTGGATACGGCTTACTTCCCAACTCGATGCGGAAGGTATCAACTGGTTTGTGGTGGGAAGAAACGAAACGCCGCTTACCAGCGGGCATGAACGGGACCTGACCAACAAGACCGACCTGCGCGCCACCTGCGCCCTGCTGGGACAAGCCGATCTGCTGGTCACAGGCGACTCCGGCCCCATGCACCTGGCCTGCGGCGTGGGCACCCCCGTGGTCGCCCTGTTCGGTCCCACGGCACGCGCCTGGGGATTTTATCCGGCAGGGGAAAAAGACGTGGTTCTGGAAAGGGACCTGCCCTGCCGTCCCTGCTCGCTGCACGGGGCAAAGAAATGCACACGCGGGTTCGAATGCATGACCGAGACCACACCCGAAACGGTCATGGACGCGGTCCGGACAGCTCTGGCCTGATCTCCGGCCTTCCGGGTTCGCCCCCGACCCGTCACACCTTTTTCCGCTCGCCCCAGTAACTCTCGATTTCTTCGGCGCGCTCCTCGAGCAAGTCACGGACACCGTCCGGGACCAGGAGACTCAGATTACGGCGATCCAACCAACGGCTGCGGATGTGCCCGCCCTTGATATCCAGGCGGGGGGTATCCAGCAGACGGATGGTGTTTCCCTCGGGCAGCCGCCACACGCCCTCGGCCTCGGCCTCGGACTCGGGCCAGTGCTCTGCCACGAACCCGGCCACGGCGTCGGCCGCCTCCCAGCGGTTGACCACCACCAGGGAGGCCAGGGCCGGAATTTCGATTCCACGCCGCCAGTTGTGCAGTTCCAGGAAAGTGGACGCGCCCAGAATGAAATGGAGTTCGTTGTCCGGAGCCTTGGTCCGGTAGCAGGTCAAGGTGTCGCAGGTAAACGAAGGCCCAGGCCGCTCGGCCTCCAACGGGTTGGCGCCCAGGCCGGGAATATCCGCTATGGCCCGGCGAACCAGGTCCATGCGCAACTCGAAGGGCAGGATGTCCTGCCCCTGCTTGTGCGGGGGGCGACTTGCCGGGAGCAGTTCCACCCGGTCGAGGCCGAGCTGTTCCAGGACCTCCACGGCCATGCGCACGTGGCCGGTGTGTACCGGATTGAAACTGCCGCCCAAAATACCTGTCTTCACGCTCACGCTCCTTGGATGTGTGCGAATATACACAGATTGGTTTACCTGCGGCAAGTAAAAGAGCCGCTCCCAATGACAGCCCGGAAAGAGCGTGCCGCATCCGGCTGCCCTTGCAAACAGCCGGATGCATGCGGCAAAGCCCGTGTCCGACCATCGGCCGGATCAGCTTCTCAAACCATCAAAATACGCTGTGATCTTATCGAAAAACACCTTGTTGTTCGCATCGATCGTCAGAGGGTCGGGCAAATCGGATTCTTTGAGTTCGACCGTGCCCACTTCCCGGCCGTTTTTGATAATAGTCGCGGTCCCGCAATAGCCGCTTTCTCCCCTGGAAAAGATGCCTCCACCATAGTCGTCCATATCTGAAATGGTGATACGCACATCATAGGTCGTGTCCTTGTGGTGGCTGAAATATTTCCCATGCAGCAGCGAGACCGTCACGCCGGTCTGCAGTTTAACCAGCACATCAAACATGTAGTCCTGGAAATACCCTCCCTCCCGGTGCTTGTACCGCCAATTCCCCACGGCGAAATTATCTGCGAAATCGACGTACACGTTTCCGAGCGTACCGTGGATTCTTCCTTCATCCGAGACCGCTCCGCCCTTCGCTTCAACCGAATACAAATCGGCGATGAACCGGTCGTTCACCCGATTGATCGCATCATACTTGGCTTGCACGGCGGCAGGCCAAGGATGACAGGAGAAATCACACTTACGCTTCCACTCCACCGACTCGGCATAGTTTTTATGAAAAAGAACGTCACCCGACTCCACATCGAGAGCGTACATTTCCGCCTGGTACCGAACAGGCGTATCGTGGAACATGCTGGAACTTCCCGGGAACAGGTCGACGATATCGACCACGACGGTCACGGCCCTGTCCGCGGACGGGTTGGATACGGAAGAATCGAGCAAAGCCCGGCTGGTCAGTTTCTGGACGGCCTCTATATTTTCATAGCCGTAGACGAAATGGTCGCCCATGGATCTATACGCCCGTAGCGAAACGCCGCTGACTCTGAACGGAAGTTTTTCGGATCGGGACAGTTGCAGCCCCATTTCCGGTTGATCGGGACAAATCAAGCCACACCCCGACAGGAAGAGGACCAACACAATAATCAGAGACCGATGGATTGTCATACCACTCACCCTTAATCAGTTGTTCAATGCCTACAATCGCGACATTGCCTAACAGCTAACATCGGGCCTGCCAATCCCTTGATTTATTTTGATGCTTCTCATGCCATTCTCCCGTGGCGCATCCGTTCCCGCAAACAAAAAGGCCGCCCTTGCGGGCGGCCCATTCATTACATTTAATGAAGACCGGAGAGACTACTCCCTGATCTGGCCTTCGCCCAGCAAGACAAACTTGGCGCTGGTCAGCTCCTTGATACCCATGGGGCCATAGGCATGGAGCTTGGAGGTGGAGATGCCGATCTCCGCGCCCAGGCCGAGCTGCGCGCCGTCGTTGAAGCGCGTGGTGGAGTTGGCCACCACCAGGGAGGCGTCCACCTCGCGCACGAAGCGCATGCAGTTGTTGTAGTCTTCGGACAGGATGGCCTCGGTGTGGTTGGAGCCGTACTCCGCGATATAGTCCATGGCTTCGTCCATATCCGCGACAACCTTGACCGCCAGGATCAGGTCCAGGAACTCGTAGCCCCAATCCTCGTCCGCCGCGGGTTCGGCATAGGAACCGAGCAAGGGCAGGGATTCGGGGCAGGCCTTGAACTTCACGCCCTTGGGACCGATGGCCTCGGCCACACGGGGCAGCAGGTCCTTGGCCACATCGCGATGGACCAGCAGGCACTCCGCGGCGTTGCAACCGCTGGGGTACTGCATCTTGGCGTTCTCGATGATCGGCACGGCCTTGTCGATGTCGCAGCTCGCGTCGGCGAAAATCTGGCACACGCCCTTGTAATGCTTGAGCACCGGCATGGTCGCCTGGCTGGTCACGGCCCGAATGAGCCCCTCGCCGCCGCGCGGGATGACCACGTCGATATACTCTTCGAGCTTGAGCATCTCGGCCACGGCCTCGCGGTCCGTGGTCGGCGGCACTTGGACCGCGTCGCTGGGCAGACCGGCTTTCTCCAGGGCCTTGTGCATCATCTCCGCCAGACACCTGTTGGAATGAAATGCTTCGGAACCGCCGCGCAGGATGACCGCATTACCCGCCTTGAGGCAGAGGATGCCCGCGTCCACCGTGGCGTTGGGCCGGGATTCGTAAATCATGGCTACCACGCCGAGCGGCACGCGCATGCGCCCGACCATCATGCCGTTGGGACGCTTGGTCATGGATTCGATTTCACCCACGGGGTCGGCCATGGCCGCCACTTCGCGGCACCCCTGAATCATGGAATTGAGGACCTTGTCGCTGATGGTCAGCCGTTGTACGCGGGCCTTGTCCAGACCGTTTGCTGCGGCCGCGTCCAGGTCCAGCTTGTTGGCCTCCCGGATGGCCGGGGCCTCGGCCTCCAGCAGTTCGGCAAGGATCAGCAGTGCGTCCTGCTTGGCCTTGCCCGAGGCCGCCGAAAGCTTGCGCGACGCCGCCTTGGCGCGCTTGCCCATGTCCACCATCTGTTCGCGTAAATCCATGAAAGTTCTCCTTGAAATTGTCGCCATCCGGACCGAACGAAATTCTGCCCCGGCGAGCCAATTTGCTAACCTCCTCCGGGGGATAAAGTCAATTCCCGTCTTTGCCGACCGAATACACTTTGGATTGGCGGCCGCCGACAGATTTACATTTTTTGTTATTTGCCCTGGCAACGGCTTGATTACAGTCGCTGTTTTTGGCTATTTTCGGGCTTCCTTCCAAAATAGCCTTTGACCTTTTTTACAATTTTGCTTATCAAGCCCTCTGCGTTGCCGGGCCTCGCTTCCCGGCCCGTATACCACAAAAATCACCCTCATGGAGGCATGAAAATCCCATGGCTGCAACCAACCCCGTTCAACCCGACGTGCTGTCCGACATCGAGTCGCACACGCCTGAATCCCTGCACCCGATCCTTGAAGCCGCGTTCACCTACCGCAAGCAGCTGATCACCGCAGTCTGCATCATCCTGGCCATCACCGTGGCCTACGCGGGCTACAAGGCATACAGCGCCAAGGCCGAGTCCAGCGCTCAGGCCGCCTTGGGTGATATCATGGTCTCCTCCACCGGCGCAGACCGGCTGGCCAAGCTCGACGCCTTGTTGGGCGATGTCACGGATTCCGTCCGTCCCGCAGTTATCCTCGAAGCAGCCCAGACGGCCATGACCATGGGCGACTACGCCAAGGCTCAGAGCTACTGGGAAGACCTGGTCGGTCTGACCGAGGGCGAGATGCAGTTCGTCGCCCGCATGGGCCGCGCCAAGGCCATGACCCTGGCCGGAAACGCCGCCGAGGCTCTCAAGGAGATGAAGGAACTGGCCGGGCTGGCCTCCGCCGCCTACACCGTTCCCGTCTACCGCCAGCTCGCTCTCGCCGCAGAGGCCGCCGGCGACAAGGCCGAAGCCCTGGCCGCATACAAGAAGCTGGACGGCGAGGACGTCGGCGACAAGCCGTTCGTCGAATTCAAGATCTCCCAGTTGGAAAGCAAATAATCGAATCATCAAGTTAAAGAGGCCGAACGTGAGAGCGTCCGGCCGCAGGAGAGGGAAAATGGCAAATCCGCTCTTGGGTGACACCCCCGGCGACACCCATCTGCTCCTCGGCAACGAAGCCATCGTGCGCGGCGCCGTGGAAGCGGGCATCCAGGTGGTAACCTGTTACCCCGGCACCCCATCCAGTGAAGTGCCGGACACGTTCTACCGCATTTCGCCCGACGGCAAATACTACTTCGAATACTCGGTCAACGAGAAGGTCGCCCTTGAAGTGGCCGGAGGCGCTACCCTGGCCGGCGCCATGTCCATGTGCACCATGAAGCACGTGGGTGTGAACGTGGCCGCGGACCCGCTGATGACCCTGTGCTATGTGGGCGCTCCCGGCGGCCTGGTGCTCCTGTCCGCCGACGATCCGGGCTGCCACTCCAGCCAGAACGAGCAGGACAACCGCATCTACGCCCGTCTGGGCGGCATGCCGGTGCTCGAACCGTCCACGGCCCAGGAGGCCAAGGACATGGCCCGCGACGGCCTGCTTCTCTCCAAGAAGTACGGCGCGCCCCTGCTCCTGCGCACCACCACCCGCGTCAACCACCTGCGCGGACCGGTCGAGTTCGGCCCGGCCCCGGATCCCGGCAAGGCCGAAGGCTTCAAGCGCAACCCGCCGCACTCCGTGCCCATCCCGGCCTTTTCCCGTCCCATGCACATCCGCCTCATGGAGCGCATGGAAGCCCTGCGCGAGGAATCCGAAAAGTCCCCGTACAACAAGGTCACCGGCTCCGGTAAGTACGGCATTGTCTGCTCCGGCATCGCCCGGGCCTACGTGGCCGACGCCTTGGACAACGCGGGCCTGGCCGACAAGGTCTCTGTCCTGGAACTGGGCTTCTCCAACCCCATGCCCGAGAAAAAGTGTCTGGACTTCCTCAAGTCCGTGGACACGCTCCTCGTGGTCGAGGAGCTGGAGCCGGTTCTGGAAAACGAACTGCGTGTCCTGGCGCAGAAAAACGGACTTTCTCTCGAGATCAAGGGCAAGGATGTCCTGCCGCGCAACGGCGAGTTCGAAGTGACCATGGTCGAGAATGTCATCCGCGAGGGTCTGGGCGAAGCCCCGGTTCCCACCTGCGAATGTTCCCTGCCCGACCTGCCCGGCCGTCCGCCGAACCTGTGCGCGGGTTGTCCGCACCGCGGCACCTACTACGCGACCCGCAAGGTCTTCGGCGACGACGCGATCTACTCTTCGGACATCGGCTGCTACACGCTGGGGCTGCTGCCTCCGCTGCAGACCGCCGACTTCCTGATTTGCATGGGCTCGTCCATCTCGGCTGGCGGCGGCATGGCCAAGGCGTCCGGCCAGAAAATGGTCGCCTTCATCGGTGACTCCACCTTCTTCCACTCCGGCCTGACCGGCATTGCCAACGCGGTCTTCAACGACCATGACGTGCTCATCGTCATCCTCGACAACCGGACCACGGCCATGACCGGCCACCAGCCCAACCCGGGCGTGGACAAGACGGTCATCGGCGAGAACGACCATCCGCTGGACATCGAGTCCGCGGTGCGCGGCCTGGGCGTCACCGAGGTGCGCACGGTCAACCCGTTCAACCAGAAGAAGACCATGGCCGCCCTGGAAGAGCTGGGCGAGATGAGCGGCGTGCGCGTGCTCATCGCCAAGGAGCCCTGCCCGCTGTATACCCGCCGGGTCTACAAGAAGGTCGCTCCGCAGGTCGCCTATGTGGCCGAATCCTGCACCGGCCGGTTCGACTGCCTGGACAAGCTGGCCTGCCCGGCCATGTACAAGGAAGGCGGCAAGGCCGCGGTCAACCCGATTCTGTGCAACGGCTGCATGCTTTGCCTGCAGGTCTGCGGGCACATCAAAGCCAAGAAGAGAGGCAGCTAACCATGCCCGATACCAAGAAAATTCGTATATTCATGACCGGTGTGGGCGGCCAGGGAACCCTGACCGCCACCACCCTGCTGGCTAAGACCGCCCTCAGCCAGGGCCTGACCGTGACCTCCGGCGAGATCCACGGCATGGCCCAGCGCGGCGGCGTGGTCGAGTCCACGGTGCTGATCGGGTGCAAGTCGCCCAAGATCGGCATCGGCGAGGCCGACATCCTCCTCGGGTTCGAGCCCATGGAGACCATGCGCGCCCTGCCTTACCTGCGCCAGGGAGGCCTGGTGGTTTCGTCCACCGAGTACATGCCGCCCCTGTCCGTGGCCATGGGCAAACAGGAATGTCCGACCATCGACGACATCAAGAAGGCTGTCTCCACCTGCACCGACAAGGTCTACTTCATGGCCAACCAGTCCATCGGCCTGGAAGCGGGCGCCGTGCAGTCCGGTAACATCGCCATGCTCGGCGCGCTGTGCGCGGCGGGCGAGCTTCCCTTCGGCCCCGAGGCCCTGGAAGCGGCCATCAAGGCGAACCTCCCGGCCAAGATTCAGGCCGTCAACCTCAAAGCCCTGGAGCTCGGCGTCAAAGCCCTGAACTCCTAGAGCTGGAACTCCCTAGAGAAACTAGAATGGCAACCAACACACAGGACCACTCCGATGATCTCAGCTATCTGCATACGCTGAAGACCATCCAGGAAACCTTGAGGAAGGAAACCACCCTCGAGGAATCGCTCAACGCGCTCCTGAAAACCCTGGCCCTGGACATGGAATACGTCCGGGCGTTCATGGTCATCATGGACCCCAAGACCGAGAACCTGAAGCTCTCGCTGACCTACAGCCCGGCGCAGTCCGACGACGTGACCTATTCGCCGGGCCGGGGCATCATCGGCCGGGTCTTTGACTCGGGCCAGTCCATCAGCGTGCCTCGCATGTCCGACGACCCCGAGTTCCTGAACAAGGCGTTCGGCCGCAGCGAGGAGGAGCTTCGCAAGCTCGGCTTCATCTGCGTTCCGGTCATCAACCTGCGCTCGGACGAAGCCGAGGTCATCGGCGCGCTGTCCGTGGACGTACCGCTCATCCCGGCCGACGACATGGCCGCCCACCGAGACTTCCTCGAGGTGGTCGCGGGCATCATCGCCGGGCACGTGGCCCAGCTCCAGGAGGAGATGGCCACCCAGAACCACCTGCTCTCCCAGGGTCTCATGGCCGGGGGAGCGGACGCGGCTCCGCCCAAGGACTTCGTGGCGGCCTCCAAGGCCATGCGACTGGTCCTGCGCCAGTCCACCCAGGTAGCCCCCAGCCGGGCCACCGCGCTGCTGCGCGGCGAATCCGGCACCGGCAAGGAGCTGCTCGCCGAGGCCATCCACCAGGCCAGCCCGCGCGCCGACAAGCCGCTGATCAAGCTCAACTGCGCGGCCCTGCCGTCCGAACTCATCGAGTCCGAACTGTTCGGTCACCAGAAGGGCGCGTTCACCGGCGCGTTCCAGACCAAGCGCGGTCTGTTCGAAGTGGCTGACCAGGGTACTCTGTTCCTGGACGAAATCGGCGAGCTGTCCATGGACGCCCAGGCAAAGGTCCTGCGCGCCATCCAGGAAAAGGAAATCCAGCGGGTCGGCAGCGAGCAGACCATCACCGTGGACGTGCGCCTCATCTGCGCCACCCATCAGCCGCTCGAGGAGCTGCTGGAAAAGGGCCTGTTCCGCGAGGATCTGTACTACCGCATCAACGTCTTCCCGATCTTCATACCGCCCCTTAAGGAGCGCCGCGAGGACATCCTGCCTCTAGCGGAACACTTCCTTGCCGAATTCACCGACGAATACGGCAAAGAGGTCAAGCGCATCTCCACGCCGGCCATCGAGCTGCTGGTGATGTACCACTGGCCAGGAAACGTGCGCGAGCTGAAGAACTGCATGGAGCGCGCGGTCCTGCTCTGCGAGGAGCAGGTCATCCGCACCTACCACCTGCCGCCGACCCTCCAGTCGGCCGAAAGCTCGGCCACGGGCACCAACCTCTCCTTTGGCGAGGCCGTGGCCAAGTTCGAGCAGGAGCTTCTCATCGACTCGCTCAAGAAGACCGGCGGCAACATGCTGCAAAGCGCCCGTGATCTGCGCGTGTCCTACCGGATCGTCAACTACAAGGTGAAGAAGTACAACATCGACGTGAAGAAGTACTCGCAGACCAAGAAGAAGCAGAAAAAGAAGCTCGAGGTTTAGCCTCGGCGCAACAAGCATACAAAAAAGGCGGCCCGGAAATTCCGGGCCGCCTTTTCATTTGCTATTGCGAAGAACCGCTTAAAAGGAACGAGCGAACAGCTCCTCAAGAGCCTTCTTGCCGTTGTCTTCCAGGAAGCGGGTACCGGTGCCGGTGAAATGTCCGGCGGAGATCACCGGGGCTTCCACGGACACCCAGGCTCCGTGCTCCCATTTGGACCACGTGTCCTTGGCCTGGTCGAAGACGAACAGGTCCTTGTTGCAGATCTTGGCGAACTCGGCGCCCCAGCCGGTGCCGCCCTTGACCGTGCCGTCGTCAAGGATGGTGCCGACCACGAAAATCTGCTGACTGGAGTCCACCTGCCACATGATGGTCTGCAGGACCTTGCGCATCTTCTCCGCGTTGGTGAACTTGCGATTCAACAGCCGGGAAACGTAGGTCAGGCTGACGTCCTTCTGGGTCAGTTCCTCGTCGGTCAGAACGCGCACGCCGCGGGTGCGCTCGATGCGGTGGCCTTCGAAAGTGTAGTTCACTTCGGACAGGCCGTGGTATTCGGCGAGCTTGCCGAACTGATTCTCGGCACCCTGGGCGCCGCCGCTGAAAAGAGTGTAATTCTGGTTGGGCATGGTCTCTCCTTGATGTGATTCAATGCGAAATTCGGTCGCGGCCGTCGGCCAGATACGGCCACTATGCACATCCAGCCGCCGCGAAGCAATGCCACTTGCCCCAAAACAAGTCAAAAATCCACAATTTTCCGATAAAAAATAACGATTCGTGCTTTGAAACCGCCCCGCGCAGCCACCCCTTAAAGCATTGACATGTGAGGGATCGTGCCTACATTGGTATAATAATGACTATCATTGTCACCCTTGGAGGTGATCATATGATCCGCAAACTTGCCATCTTTGTCCTTACTGGCGCCCTGCTCCTGGCGCTCGGCTTTGCAACGAGCATTTTTTCGTCATCGGAGGAACCGGCTATGGCTGACAATACCAATGCGAACTATGAAATCGCCACCCTCGCGGGCGGCTGCTTCTGGTGCGTGGAATCGGATATGGAAAAACTGCCCGGCGTGATCCGGGTCGTGTCGGGTTATGCGGGAGGCTCAGAGCCCAACCCGACCTATGAAGAGGTTTCGAGCGGAGCTACCGGCCACCGCGAAGCGGTGCAGGTGACCTTCGACCCCACGCAGATCACGTACGCCCAGATACTGGACCACTACTGGCGACACTTCGACCCCACCGACCCCAGCGGCTCATTCGGCGACCGTGGCTATCAATACACCTCGGCCATATTCTATCACAACGAGATGCAGCACAAGATCGCAGAGGCCTCCAAGCAGGCCCTGGACCGCTCCAGCCGCTTCGACAAGCCCGTGATCACACCGATTATCGAGTTCACGACCTTCTACCCGGCAGAGGGCTACCACCAAGACTACTACAAGCACAATCCCGTGCGCTACAAGACCTATCGCTACTTCTCGGGCCGCGACAAGTTCGTGGAGAACCACTGGGGCGATGCGGCCGACGACGTGATCGAGGCTGCCCATGACAAGACCCCGGCAACCCCGGCAGGCAACGATTTCATCAAACCCGACGAGGATACGTTGAAGAAGACACTCACCCCGCTGCAATTCAAGGTCACCCAGGAGGAAGGCACCGAACCGCCCTTCAACAACGAGTACTGGGACAATCACGCCGAAGGCATCTATGTGGACATCGTCAGCGGCGAACCGCTCTTTTCGAGCACGGACAAGTACGAATCCGGCACGGGCTGGCCGAGCTTCACAACCCCCCTGGTGCCGGGGAACATCGTGGAAAAGGAAGACCGTTCTCTCTTCTCGGTGCGCACCGAGGTCCGCAGCAAGACCGGGGATTCGCATCTGGGCCACGTCTTCGAAGACGGCCCGCAACCCACCGGCCTGCGCTACTGCATGAACTCGGCAGCCCTGCGATTCGTGCCCAAGGACAAGATGCAGGCAGAGGGCTACGGGGAATTCCTGTATCTGTTTGACTAACCGCAGCGCACGACGCGACAACCACACGGGAGCTGTTCCGAAAGGAGCGGCTCCCTTTATATTTTGCGCCTTTCCCGGAAGCCGGACTGGTGGTACTGTAAGGTTCAGGAGCCTTCCATGACCCGATCCAAAATCATCCTAGCCCTGCCTGCGCTGCTATTGTTGGCAGCCCTCGTGTTCTTTGGGAAACTCGTTCTGGCCGAACGTCCGGAACTGCTGGTCTGCGATCTCTGGCCGCCCTATTCGGTAAAGACCGAAGATGGCTTGTCCGGAATGTCCGTGGAGGTCGTCCGGGCCGTGTACACCCGCATGGGCATGAAGGATGTGAAGATTCTGCCCCTGCCTTGGAAACGCGCTTTGGAAATGGCCCGCTTCGGCGACGCGGACGGCCTGTTCACGGCCAATCACACCCCGGAGCGGACGGTCTATTTCAACTATCCGGAAGAGCCGTTGCTCGAATCCCCCTGGCTTGTCTGGACTCGGCAGGGAACAACGATCAGGACGCTGGACGATCTCAAGGGCAAAAGAATCGGTGTGGTCCTGGGGTACAGCTACACCCAGGAATTCTGGACCTTCATCCAGACCTACTGTTCCGTGGAAGAAGTCTACAACGACAATATCAATTTCCGAAAGCTCGCCCTGGGCAGGCTGGATGCCACAGTGGCCGATCTCGGCAACGGGCTGGTCCTGGCCGATACCGTGGGCGGCGAAATCCACCCCAACCTGGACTACGAGATAAAGCGGGACGGGCTGTACATCGTATTCAACAAAAAGCGCGTCAGCGAAAAGTTCGTGCAGCGCTTTTCCGACGAACTCAGCGAATTCAAGGAGACCAAGGCCTACAAGGCCATATGGGATAAATACATGACCCCCGCGCCGGAAAACTAAAACCAGGAGATTGAACCATGTATGTCGTCTATCTGGCCGTTGCCGCCGTCATCTGCGCCTTGTTGAACTGGATGTTCACCGACGCGACCTTCTTCGCCACAATCCTGGCCTGGCTCCTCGGCGTCCAGGTCGGCCTGGGCGCGCTCTGGGCCTTTCTCGGCCACTACTACAAATCAGACCAGGTGGCAGCCTACATCGGCTGGCGGCCGGGCAGCCCGTTCCAAAAGGAAATAGCCTTTGCCAACCTGGCGCTGGGCGGCTGCGGCGTCCTCGCCTTCGGCCTGCGCCACTCCCCCCTGCGCGACGGCTTCTGGCTCGCCACCATCCTCTTCGCCACCTTCTTCCTGGTAGGAGCCTTCACCGTCCACGCCGCCGACCTCCGCGTGGGCGGCAACAAAAAACCCGGCAACGCCGGGCCCGTGTTCTTCGCGGACATCTGCATGCCCATACTGCTGTGGGTGTTGTATTGGTTGCGGTAGCTAATTACAAAATATTGCTTTTCAGCGACTACCAACAATGCAGTTTGGGAAACAACAAGCCCCTATCAACGTGATTGATCTTGCATAGATTTAAAAACAGAGAAGAGGGCCGCCCTTAAGGGCGGCCCTCTTCTCTTCCTTATTACAAATAATCCCTACGCTTTGAACACCCTCGGCGCTCCGCCGGTATCCTCAACCCTGAATCCGGCCGCCGCGATCTTGTCCCGTAACTCGTCAGACAAGCCAAAGTCCTTGGCCTCACGCGCCTTCTGTCTGTCCGCGACCATGCCTTGCACTTCCCCCGGCAGGTCGCCAAGAGGGACGGGCATTTGGGCGGGGTCGAGGATGGCGAGGATGGTGTCGATGGCCTTGAGTTCGTCGAGGCAGGTCTTGGCCGCCGCGCCGGTGAGCTGGTTGTCGGCGGTCCACTGGTTGACCTGTTTGATGAACTTGAACAGGGCGGGCCAGAAATGGTGGAGGTTGAGGCCGTCGTCCAGCGCGGTCTTGAAGGCCGCCTTGACGTCGAAGACCGCCTGCTCCACGTCGGTGGAGACCGCGTCGCCGCGCGCGTCCAGCGCCAAGGTCAGGGCCACCGCGCCTTCCTGGATGCGCCGCCAGTTGCGGGCCCACATGGCCAGGTTTTCGTCGGACGCGCACAACGGCTTGCGGGTAGCCACAGAGAGCAGCCACAAGCGGGCGGCGCGATAGCCGCCGAGCTTTTCGGCCACCGTGGCGAGCGTCTCGCCCTCGGCGTCCGAGGTCTGCTGGCAGACCATCCACGCCTGCGCCTCGCGCCCGGCCGTGGACCAGATGGCGCGCAGGTTTTCCAGGTGCGGAAAGCGGTGTTTGTCCGAGCCGATCATCACGTCGGTGCGGCTCAATTCGTCCAGGGCCATGGCCGCGTGCTGCAAAAACCAGCTCGGCCGCACGTTGCCCCATTGGGTCTCCAACACCTCGCCGCGCTTCAGATCCATGAGCGAGGCGCGTTTCAGCAGCGTGAAGTCCAGCGGGTTGTCCTTGACGTAGGCATCCAGGTCCACGGTACGGCCGCCGGACACCTTGTCCATGTCGACCGTGCCGATCTCGCCGTACCGCTTGTCGCGAAACACGTCGAAATAGACGCTGCGCAGCTTTTCATAGGCCAGCCCCTTGCCCAACAGCTTGCGGCACAGGGAAAGCGCGGTCTCGTTGCTGTCCGCCGACAGGGGAAATTTCAGGGACTCGGACAGCCCCATGGCCCGGCCACGCGCCAGGATCGCCTCGCGCCGCTCGGCAGCGAACGACGCCCGGTCCGTACCCGCCTCGCGGGCCGCCGCCAGGGTGCGGTCATCCATGTCGGCCAGCCCCGCCACGCCCTCGACCTTGACGCCGCGCGCGGCCAGATGCCGCCCGAACACGTCGAGCAGGGCAAGCCTGCGCCAGGAATCAAGACCGTCCGGGTTGTCCAGGCTCGGCCCCATGGTGTACGCGCCCAGGCCGGATGCGGTGTTGAGCATCTTGTCCGCGCCCGAGGCCATGTCGAAAATCGTCACCCCGCTGCCGGACCGCTGGCGGTAGAGGTGGGTGGACAGGTAGCGCTCGCCCGAATCCGGGAAGATGACCACGATCAGCCCCTCGTCCAGGCGTTCGGCCAGCTGCAAGGCTCCGCCCAGCGCCGCGCCCGAGCTCATGCCCGCGAAAATGCCTTCGTGCCGAGCCAGCCTGCGGCAGTTGTCAAAGGCGACCTCGTCCTCCACGTGCAGAATCTCGTCCAGGGCGTGCTTGTCGTAGATGCCCGGCGGGTAGGATTCGAGCATGTTCTTGAGGCCCTGGATCTTGTGGCCCGCATAGGGCTCCACGGCGGCGACATAGACCTGCCCCATCTCGTGCAGCCTCTTGGCGATGCCCATGGCCGTGCCCGAGGTGCCCAGCGTCATGACGCAGTGGGTCACCTTGCCGCCGGTCTGGTTCCAGATTTCAAGCCCGGTACCCATGTAGTGCGCCCGGATGGAGGCCGGGTTGTTGTACTGGTCCATGAGCACGTACTTGTCCGGCTCCTCGCGGGCGTAGCGGTAGGCCTGCTCGATGGCTCCGTCCGTGGCCAGATGGCCCGGGGTCAGCTCCAACTCCGCGCCGTAGGCGGCCATGATCATCTTGCGCTCTTCGCTAGCCGTTTCGGGCATGAGCAGCTTGATGCGGTACCCCTTGATGGCCGCGACCATGGCCAGCCCCACCCCGGTGTTGCCCGAAGTGGCCTCGATGATGATCTTGTCCCTGGTCAGCTCGCCCGATTCCTCGGCGGCTTCGATCATGGCCGCGGCAACGCGGTCCTTGATGGACCCGCCCGGGTTCTGGCACTCGATCTTGGCCAAAATCCTGACGTTCGGATTGGGATTGAGGTGGCGTATTTCCACCAGCGGCGTATTGCCGATCAGCTCAAGCAGGTTCTCGTTCATCGTAGTGCCCTGAAATCATGCGGGTTGGGTTCAAAATGGATGCCCGCACCGTATGGCAAAAACAGGCTTGGCGCAACTGGCATGCAAACTGCATTTTATCGTCCGAACCGTCATTTTTTGAGCATGCGAGGCCGCGCCATGAATCCGTATCCGTTTCTGAAAGACAACATCGAATACCTGCAACGCACCGGAAACCCCATCTTCCAGTGGTTGTCCACCCGCCCGTTCAACGAGGAGATGCTCAAGACGCGGTTGTACCGCAACGAGTTCGGCCTGCACGACTGGCGCATGGACAATGGCAAGGGGATGTTCGAGTCCCTGCCTCCGCAGGGGTTGTACGGCAACTGGCTGCATCCGGAAAAAGCCGGGACCTCGGCCACCTTCGTGGTCGGCTCCAACCTCGGCTACGGCGTCAACCACCTGCTCTCCAACACCCCGGATTCCCATAAGGTCATGCTGCTGGAGCCGCGCTCCGAGATGCTCCTGGCCTGCCTCGGCCAGACCGACTACCGGCCGTTTTTCGAGAACAGGAAGTTTCATCTGCTGGTCCCGGACGAACGGTTCCTGTCCGAAGTGGTCCGCAACCTGGACCTGCAGTTCATCTACGGCCAGATTCATCTGAAGAGCGACATCCCCAGCCGCCAGCTTGGGCCGGAGTACGCCCGCTGGGCCACCTGGCTGAAGAACAAGCTCGAAAACTTTTCCCTGGAGCTGTCCACCCTGCGACACCGCCAGGACGTCATGGTCGGCAACGAGATCGACAACTTCGCCAAGGCCATGCGCGACGGCAGCCTCAAGTCCATGCAGGGCAAGGGCGCGGGCGTGGGCGCGGTCATCCTCGGTGCAGGCCCGTCGCTCGAAACCATGGCCCCGATGCTGAAAGAGAAAATGGGCCACGTGCTGTACACCTGCGCCCTGCAGACCATCCCGTCCCTGCAGAACCTGGGCATCAAGCCGCACCTGTGCGCGGCCATCGACTACGACAAGTCCATGCTCAAGGTCTTTGAAAGGCTGGACCCGGATTTCGTCCAGGACGTCCCGTTGGTCTATTCCACCAAGGTCGATCCGATGATCCTCAAGCGCTATCCCGGTCCGACCCTGCCTCTGTGGACCGTTGGCGGCGTGGGCACCAAGGTGCTCCAGGAGCGCGATCTGGTGCTGGACGCGGGCGGCAACGTATCGGTGACTCTGTCCCGCTTCCTGCGCTACTGCGGGGTCTCCCATCTGCTCCTGGCCGGGCAGGACTACGCCTGGATCAACGGCATGTCCCACTCGGGCGGCCACCACAACCACACCACCTCGGAGAAACGGTATTCCTGGCACCAGACCACGCGCAACCTGGACGGCGAGGAGATTTTGACCACGGTCCAGTACATGACCGCCAAGCGCGAGCTGGAAGAGGACCTCAAGCAGTCCGACTTCCCGATCTTCAACCTCTACGGCGGCGGCGTGGTTATCGAAGGCACCACGGTAGTAGACGTGGATACTGCCTATACCAAGGGTATTCTGGCCTCGGCCCCAGGCGCGGTGGAGAGTTTCCTGCGTGACCTGAACAACTGCCGACACGCAGTCCCGCCCCTGCATCTGGAGCCCCGCTCCCCCATGTGGAGCACATCCATGCGCAACGCGGAAAAGCACCTGACCAAGCTGTTCAAGGACATCAAGGGGAACCAGGAAAAGGTGCATGAGGCCCTGAACCGGGTGGAACTGTTCATGAAGCAGGACCCGCTCTACTGCCCGTACCTGTTCAACGAGATCGTGGACCTGGCCGGGCTGACCAAGGCCAAGTACCTGCACGAATCCAAGGATCTGGGCGAGTTCAAGCGCATCGTCAAGTCGGTGCTCAAAAAGGTGCGCGAAATCGACCGCAAGGTCTGCCTCGCCGTGGACGATCAGGCCGTGGCCTGATTCCCGGCGCGACTCGCCAACTCCCCGTCGACACGGGCGATTCATTGCCCGAAGAGGAGGCTTGTCTTTACGCCGGTTCCATGGAATAGTCCCCGGCCATGGACGAGAAAAAACCCTTCCTGACCGAGGACGGCACCCTGGTCATCCCCTTCGAGTGTTCGGACAATGCCGACAAGTACTGGAAACAGGAAGGCAAGGCCCTGACCGATATTCTCAAGGAGCTGAACGCCAGCCCCGAGATCTGGGCCCGCTACACCCACGAACCCTACCCGCAGAACGGAGACGGCGAGTCATAGACCGCCGCCGCGCCCCGGCTTGCCTGGGCTCTCCCGATGGCTTATAAACCCGCATGCGCTGTACTTCCCTGAAACATTGGGCGCTCTACTCGACGCCGCTCCTGCTCATCCTCGTCGCCCTTTGGCTCGGTTTCGACAGCGAGCGCGACACGGCCCTGTTCTTTGCCGACTTCCGCGCCGCCCACACCGGGCTGACCGCGTTCATGAAGATCGTCACCGACTGGTGCAACCCCTTGTTCTATCTCGTCTATGCGGTCATGCTCCTGACCGCCTGGCGGTCCGGCAACCGGGAACGGCTGCGCTTCGTGCTGGTCTTGCTCGTGGTCCAGGGACTGGTGGCCGGACTGGCCGTACATTTCACCAAATATCTCATCGGCAGGCCGCGTCCCGGCCAAGGACACTGGTACGAGCCACTGTCCGGCAGGGCCGCGCATGAAGCCCTGCCCTCGGGCCACACCGCCGAATACACCGGCTGGACCCTGCCTCTTGTTCTGCGCCTGTCCCGCACGGCCCTGACCGTCCTGCTCGGCCTGTCCCTCGGACTGGTTGGCTTCTCGCGCATCTACCTCGGCTGGCACCACCCCTCGGACGTTTTCTTCGGCTGGCTGCTGTGCAGCGTGGGCGGTTTCGCCGCCGTGATCATCGCCGATTCCTCGCTTTTCAGGAGATCATGACATGACCGCCCTCAAATCCATATGGACCCGGCTTGAAAATCACCCCTGGCTGACCATGACCCTGGCCGTTTTGGCCCAGACCTGGTTCGCCCTGAACAATCGCGCCCTGTGGTTCTCGGACGAGGTCCGCTACGCTGACGCCTACAACAACCTTGCCGCCCACGGGAAATGGGTCGTCCTGGCCCTGAACGGCCAGCCATACCCGGACAAGCCCCCGGTCTACTTCTGGTTCCTCTGGCTGCTGGACAAGCTGACCCCGTTCCATCAGCCCGCGGTCTTCTTTCTGGGCGCGGCCCTTTCCGGTCTGTTCTTCCTGTTCTCGGCCTACGTGCTGGCGCGTACCCTCAAGTTCGACAAGACCACTTCCCTGGCCTCAACGCTGATACTGATCTCCACCTTCATGGTCGCGGCCCTGCTGCATTACTCGCGCATGGACCTGATGTTCGCAGGCCTGATCATATTGAGCCACGCCGCCTTTTATCGGGCCTACACCGACGAGACCGAAGGCTGGTGGCCGGTCTGGGGATTCGTCCTGGCCGGTGCCGCCACCCTGGTCAAGGGACCGCTCGGTTTCCTGTTCCCGCTGGTCAACATCACCGTGTTCCTGGCCTTCAAGGGCGAGGCCAGGCGGTTGCTTTCCAAGCGCACGGGGCTGGGGTTGCTGGCCATGCTCGCCATGCTCGCCGTCTGGGTGCTGGGCGTGATTCTGGCCGAAGGACCGGACTTCCTGCTCAACACCGTGCTCGGCAAACAGATTTTGCAACGGGCCACCCATACGTTCCATCACAAGGAATCGTGGTGGTGGTATTGCGTTGCCTTCCCCCTGGCCTGGATGCCCTGGACCCTGGCTTTGTTCACCGCCCCGGTGAAACGGCTGTTCTCCCTGCCGTTCTGGGGAACCCTGTGGGGCGGACGCCGTCACGCCGGACCCAAGAGCCTGCTCTGGATCATGTTCGTGGCCACCTTCCTGTTTCTCTCGTCCCTGTCCGGCAAGGTCTTCATCTACGTCCTGCCCATGTTCCCGCCCTTGGCCCTGCTCATCGCCGACGACCTGCGGACCATGAGCGAAGCCCGCGCCAACAGGCTGTGGACATTGGTGGGCGGCCTGTGGGCCGTCATCGGCGCGGTCCTACTCCTGGCGGGCGACCTCATCCCGGTGCCGGTACCCATCCGGGGCATGGGCCTGTGCGCGACCGTGCTCATCCTTGGCGGCGCGGCCATCTACTCGATGCGCGCCAAAGGATTCCGCTCCGCGCTTTTGACCTGCGCCCTGGCCATGATCCTGTGGATCTACCCGGTGGGCATGCTGGCGGCCCCGTCCCTGGACGACGCCATGAGCCCCAAACGGCAGGCGCTCATCCTCAAGGACTACATCGAACGCGGCTACACCCCTTATGCAGCCCGCGTCTATTCCGGCATCTACACCTACTATGCCGGGCACGATTATGCGGAGTACGACAACTACGACATGCTCATCCATGAGATGGAGACCCAGGAAAAGGCCGTCCTGATCATCCGGGAAAATTACTGGAACGACATCAGCAAACGACTGCCCGACTTCCATGTCGTGGACCGGCAGTCCATCGCCGGACTGGTCCACGTCCTGGCCATCAAGGATTGATGCGACCGATAGTGTTAGACAATCTCTAGACCTTAGACTATACTTCTGGGTCAATGATGTCCGAATTTGCGAGCAAGGCGGCTCTGGCCGTCCTCCTTTCCGCGCTCCTTGCCGGATGCGCGCTGTATCCCGCCGTTCAGGTGGCCGGCGGCGCCATGACCGGCTACGACGCCATGGTGACCGCCGACAAATACCTGCCGCGCAACAACGTGGAAGGCGGCTGTCTGGACGTTGTCCGCGACAAGCAGATGGAACGCAGGCTGCGCGAACGCCTCATACTCAACGATCTCCATCTTTCGGCCCACGTCATCGAAGGCAAGGCGTATCTGGTGGGCCGGGTCAAGAGCCGCAACCAGGCGGACTACGCCGTGCGCACGGCCGCCACGGTTGAGGGCATCCAGACCATCACCTGCAAATTCTACCCGTTCTCTCCGGCCAAACAGGCCGCAAGCGACGCAGCCAGGGACGAGATCCTTTTCAACCAGCTGACCAAACGATTCGGCAACACCAAACGCCTGGAAGGCACGGATCTCCGCGTTGAAGTCATCCGCACTCACGCCATCCTCATCGGACGGACCCGGGACTACAGCCAGAAGACGGCTGCCCTGGCCATAGCCGAAGAGGTCAACGGGCTGGCCGATGTAATCGACTACATCTCGGTGGAGGCCCCCAAGGACACCCCTGTGACTCCGGGGTCGGTTGCGGCGAAGTAGAGCGGCTTCCGATAGCGGACCATCTGCACATTTTTTTTCGGCTGCACCAAAATCGCTCCAGAAGAAGTACAGGCCTCTAACTCTTATCTGAGTCAGAGGCCTTTTTCATGCGCCTGCACCGCGAAGCGGATAGAAAAAGTTTAGGAAAGGATGGGGATTGGGGGAAGGGGAAGGAAAAGCCCTTTTCAAAGGGTTTTCCTTCCCCTTCTCCCGGCCGCCGGAGGCAAAAAAAAGGGCCGCTCCGAATGGGGCGACCCTTTTTTATCAGTATGGTGCGACGCCTAGCTGTTCAGGTTGTCGAAGAGGCGTTCGAAGGTCTTGAGGACTTCGAGGCCGTCTTCGCCGGTGATGGGAGCCGGAGTGTCGTTGCGCAGGGCATCGAGGAAGGCGGTCAGTTCGGACTTGATGGGCTCGCGGGCGACCACGGGCCATTCGCGTACGGAGTAGGTCTTTTCGACCTCGGAGAAAGGCGAATATTCCATGACGCTCTGAGCGATCAGGTCGGCGGCCACATAGCGGGACTTGCAGGCCACGTTGAGTCGGCGGCCCCTGAACGGGCTCACCCAGTTGGTGGCGATCTGGACCAGGACGCCGTTTTCCATCTCGGCGGTGATCACGGCGGAATCCTCGTGCTCGCCGAAGGTGGCCGAGGCGACCACGTTCACTTTCTTGAAATCCGAGCCGGTGAGGTAGCGGATCAGGTCAATGTCGTGGGACCCGAGGTCCTTGATCACGCCCACGTCCTGAATACGCACCGGGTAGGGGCTGACGCGCTCGATCTGGACGGAGATGACGTCGTCCTCGAGCAGGGACTTGACCCGTTCGATGGCCGGGTTGAAGCGCTCCGAATGGCCGACCATGAGCACGGCGCCCGTTTCCTTGGCCTTGGCCACAAGTTCCGCGCCCTCGGCGGCGGTGGCTGCCAGAGGCTTTTCGATGAGCGTCGAAACACCATTTTCCAGAAGACGCATTCCCGCCTCGTGATGCAGGAAGGTGGGTACGCAGACGGACACGGCGTCCGGCTTCTGGGCGAGCAGTTCATCCAGGGTGGCGAAGGTCGGCACCCCGAAACGGGCGGTGACGTCTTCGCGCGCCTTGGCGTTCACATCGACGACGCCGACCACTTCCACATCGGGCATTTCGGTGTAATTGCGCAGATGGACACCGCCCATCCGGCCCAGACCGACAACTCCGACTTTCAACATATATACATCCTCGTTCTAGAGTTCACGTTGCGAGTGTCTAGTACAGCCCTATTCCCCCCATGGCAACCCCCGTAGAATGGTGAATCCCGGTTCGTCTTGCGGGCCGGGCGCACATGGGCTACTAACTGTGCATGCAGACAGGCAATCCATCCGGTCCCATCTGGTTCAGCGTGGGCGAGGCTTCCGGCGATTTACACGGCGTGGAGTTGATGAAGGCGTTTCGGTCCCTGGACCCGGACGTCGCCTTTACCGGCATGGGCGGACCGGCCATGGAGGCTGAGGGGCTTGTTCCGCGCCACTCCATGCGCGAGATCTCCCTGGTCGGCATCACCGAGATTCTCGGCGGCCTGCCGCGCATCCTCAAACTGCTCGGGATCATCAAGAAGGAGCTTGCGGCCATCCGCCCCAGGGCTATCGTCCTGGTGGACTGCCCCGAGTTCAACTTCCGCATCGCGCGCATGGCCAGAAAACTGGGCATCCCTGTCTATTACTACATCAGCCCGCAGATCTGGGCCTGGCGCTCTGGCCGGGCCAACTTCCTGCGCGACTTTGTCCGCAAGGTCATCTGCATCCTGCCGTTCGAAAAGGATTTCTACGCCAAATACGGGATGGACGTCGCCTATGTGGGCAACCCCCTCATGGACGTGCTGCCGCTGGACCTGCTGGACAAACTGACCGTCAGGGACAACCGCATCGGTCTGCTGCCCGGCAGCCGGACCAAGGAGGTCACCTCCCTGCTCCCGGTCTTCGCGGAAGCGGCCCGGATGCTGGCCGTGGACCATCCGAATCTGGAATATGTCCTGGTCCAGGCACCCGGCATGGACGAATCCCTGCTTCGTTCCCTGTGGCCCGCGGACATCCCGGTGTCCTTCGTCTCCCCGGCCGACCGGTACCAGACCTTCCGCACCTGCAAATTCATCCTGGCCGCATCGGGCACGGTGACCCTGGAGACAGCGCTTATCGGGACCCCGGTCCTGGTGGCCTACAAGGTCTCTCCCCTGTCCGAGCTGATCGGACGCATGCTCGTCAACGTGAAGTTCATCTCCCTGCCCAACCTCATCCTGGGCCGCGAGATATATCCTGAATACATCGGCAAGGACGCCTCGCCCGAAAACCTGGCCCGTACCGCCCGGTCCTGGCTGGACGATCCCCAGGCTTATGACGAGGTCAAGGACGGTCTCAAGGTCCTGCGCACCATGGTCGGCGACCCCGGCGCTCCGGCGCGAGCCGCGAAGATCATGCTGGACGACCTCGAATCCCTGGCCGGCACGTCCGACTGACTGGCCCCGAACGTGAATTTCTGCTAATCGGCAACCATCATGAACCGATTCGCCTTCCCCCGCACACTGCCGACCTGCGCCCCCCTACAGCCCGCT
Source organism: uncultured Pseudodesulfovibrio sp. (assembly GCF_963662885.1). Taxonomy (NCBI): domain Bacteria; kingdom Pseudomonadati; phylum Thermodesulfobacteriota; class Desulfovibrionia; order Desulfovibrionales; family Desulfovibrionaceae; genus Pseudodesulfovibrio; species uncultured Pseudodesulfovibrio sp. The sequence continues at coordinate 689,884 of NZ_OY760055.1, read as the reverse complement.
TTTGCCGACCATTTTTCCGGCTGGCAGCTGGGCATGGGTACGCCCGAGGCCCTGGCCGGACTGTTGCCCGGCCTGTTCCTGCTGGGCGAAGAGAATCCGGGCTGCAGAAGTGCGGCCGTGGGCATGGCCCTCTGGTCCATGCAGGCCTATCCACTGAATCAGGACCTGGCCCGCTGGGCGGTCAAGGCGATGAACCTCGGACTCAAGGCGGACCCCGTCCTGACCCGCCTCATGGCCCTGTCCGCCAGCCTCAAACGCCCTGAAGAGGGCGAGGCCACGGAGGCCTGGTTCGAGCTGGCACGGCAGGAAGACCGGGGACTGATCCTGAGATTTCTGGCCGTTGTCCTGGGCAATCCCGACACCGGCCTGGGTTGGCTGCACCGGATCTGGCCGGACCTCATCCTGATGGGCAGGCCGGAAATCGCCATGGCCGCCCTGGACATGGTCAAATGGACCGGGGCCAGCATGCCGCTCCGGGCGCGATTCGAGGCGGACCGGGTGCTGCAATGCCTGCCACCGGAAGAGGCGCTGCCCGTGATCGAAGGCCTCGACCCTGCCGTCTGGGGGCTGTGGCGAGCCTATGCAGGCAGTGAGGTGATGCTGCGCATGGGCCGCACGGGAGAGGCCAAGGGAGCCCTGGCCGGGCTGTGGCAGTCCATCCCCTGGCATGTCAACCTGACGCTCAAACTGCACGATCTTTTCCGCCCTCTTCCCGTTGCCCAACCGGACGACTGCGACGAGGCCGCCGTACTGGTCTATTCCTGGAACAAGGCGGACCTTTTGGCCGACACCCTGGACTCCCTGCTGAGAAGCGACATCGGCCGCGCTCGCGTGTTCGCCCTGAACAACGGGTCCACGGACCATACCGATCGCGTCCTGGCCAACGCGGCCCAACAGTTCGGCGCGGAACGATTCCACATCGAAACCCTGCCGATCAACGTGGGCGCTCCTGCCGCGCGCAACTGGCTTCTGTCCCTGCCCGCGGTACGCGAGGCCCGTTGGGCCGCCTTCCTGGACGACGACATCGTCCTTCCCGGGGACTGGCTCCTGCGCCTTCTCGGCCCGGTACTTGGGCGCGACGACATCGGCGCAGTGGGCTGCCGCATCACCGCAGCGGTTCCGCCCTACAGCCTGCAATCGGCGGATTACAATCTTTTCCCCGTGGCCCCGCCCGTGCCGGAACCCGACAGCCTGCCGAACCGCGTGCCGGTCTACGACAATTGCGCGGGTTCCGCCGATACCGGTCTGTTCAGCTATTCCCGCCCCTGCATGTCCGTGTCGGGCTGCTGCCATCTGGTCAACATGCGCTCCATCGACCGCACCGGCCCGTTCGACCTGCGCTACACCCCGTCGCAATTCGATGACCTGGACCGGGATATGCGCGCGAGCCTGGCAGGCACCCCGGCCCTCTATGTCGGCGGCCTGGCCGTGCGCCACGTGCAGCACTCGTCCCTGGCCAAGTCCAAGACCGCCAGGCAGATAGGCCAGGTCATGGGCAACAAGCTCAAGCTGGACACCAAGTATACGGACGCGGAACTGATCCGCCTGGGCCGGGAGAACCGCGCTATGCTGTGGCACGACCTCGAACAGAAATCCCGATTTTTGGTTGACCGTCTGGGTTTGAACGCCTAATTCACGCCCATCACGTTCCCCAAGGGAGAAAGCCATGGAAGATGTCCGCGTCTACGGTGATTTTCACCGTGTAAATCCGGAAATGTGGGATAAAATACAAGGTCTCTGCCCATTTGAGCAGGTGGCCTACGACGGCGACGTCCTGCGCGTGGACCACGAGGGCCACTATATCCTCATCGACGACTTCATCGAAGCCATCCGGGATCTGCTGCCCGAAAACGGCTACGGCCACGTGGAGTTCATCGACCAGCTCGAATGGACTGTGACCCGCTACACCATCAAGCCCGGCAAGATCGAGGAAAAGCTCGTCCGGGTCGATAACGTTCTTGACGCGCACCAACGGGAAAACGGTCTGTAGCCGATCAATTCCCCTTCCCGCCGACAGCAAAAAAGGGACTGCACAGGCAGTCCCTTTTTTTATTGGCTTGAAGTGCCGAAGCAAACGCTACATGAAGGCATTCCAGAGCATCCGCGTCCCCACGAGATAGAGGAGGATGGCGAAGATGCGCTTGAGCTTGGCCACAGGCAGGCTGTGAGCCAGCTTGGCGCCATACGGCGCGGTCAGCATGCTGGTAACGATGATGCCCAGCAGTGCCGGGATGTACACGTACCCGATGTGCGGACCGGGGATACCGGCCACGGACCAACCGTTGATCACATATCCTGCGGTGCCAGCCAGAGCGATGGGCAGACCGACAGCCGCGGCCGTGGCGATGGCCGTGTGCATGGTCAGGTTGCACCAGGACAGGAACGGCACGGTCAGAGTGCCGCCGCCGATGCCGACCAGGGCAGAGAACACGCCGATCCCGCCGCCAGCAGCAAAGGTCCCTGCCTGGCCCGGCAGCTCGTGAGCGGCCTTGGGCTTTATGTTCAACAGCATCTGCGTGGCCACGTAGTACAGGAACAGGCCGAAGAAGACCTTCAGGAACAGGGTGGACAGCAGCGAGGCGATCCAGGAGCCCAGGTAGGTGCCCACGATGATGCCGGGGGTCAGCCGCCAAAAGGCGGTATAGTTGATGGCCCCGCGCTTGTGGTGGGCACGCATGCTGGACAACGACGTGAAGATGATCGTGGCCATGGACGTACCCAGCGCGATGTGCTGGATGTGCTCCACGGGGAAGTTCTGCCACTCGAAGGCGAAGTTGAGCATGGGCACGATGACCAGCCCCCCGCCGATGCCGAGCAGACCGGCGAGAATTCCGGCAACCGCCCCGAGGCAGACGTACAGGATATAGGTGGTGATCACGGTTCGGCGCTCCTTAGAAGAGGACGTTGGTGTCGATGGAGGCGATGTCCTTGCAGCCGGTCAGGACCATGGCTCCGGAGAGCTGGGCCTTGATGGTCGCCAGATACTTTTCCACGCCTTCCTGCAATCCGCCAACCGCGGCCACGGATACCGGGCGGCCGATGAGCACGCCGTCGGCGCCGAGCGCGAGCATCTTGAGCACGTCAGCGCCAGTGCGGATGCCGCCGTCCACCAGGATGGTGATCTTGCCGTGGACCTTTTCGGCCACGTCGGGCAGGGCCTCGGCCGTTCCCGGGGTGTGGTCGAGCACGCGGCCGCCGTGGTTGGAGACGATGATGGCGTCAGCGCCCGCCTGGACGGCCAGCTCGGCCTCGTCCGGAGTCATGATGCCCTTGACGATGAACTTGGCGCCCCAGCCGTGGACCTGATCGATCAGCTTCTTGAGTTCGCCGACAGGCTTGGGAGCCACCGGACGACCCATCTGGCGCAGGGTGATAAGTCCGGCCGCGTCCACGTCCATGCCGAACACGGAACAACCGGTCTTGCGGGCCTTTTCGAGCTTCTCGTTCAGCTCTTCGCCCTCCCAGGGCTTGATGAACGGGATGCCGTGACCCGCGTTCTTCTCGATGGCCGCAAAGCCGGATTCGTAAATGAAGGGAGGAACGCCGTCACCGGTACAGCCGATGACTCCGGCCGCCTTGCAACCGCCGACCACTGCGTCGATGTAGTCCTCTTCGGACACGCCGCCGCCCATGTTGAAGGACACGCCGCCGATGGGCGCGGCCATGACCGGCATGGACAGGTCGATGCCCAGCAGGGAGGTGGAGGTGTCCGGCTCGGCCGCGTCATGCAGCAGACGCATGTTCAGGCGAAAACCTTCCAGGGCTTCCACATTGGCCTTGAACGACGTACCCGTTCCCAGTCCGCCCATGCCCGGGACCTCGCCCGCGCACGCCTTGCCGTCGCAAACCTTGCAGACTCGGCAAAAGCCCTTCATCAGTTCGCGCGCTTTGTCTTTAATTTCCTTCATCGCTATCTCCTTGAGTATACTTCTCTTTGATTATCAAAGATGATTCTTTCAACTTCATCAAGATGTTCACGCATGGCCCGCTCGGCCTGCATGGCATGCCCGTTTCTGACAGCCTCCACAATGGCCCGATGGGCAGCCAGGGAAGCCTTCTGCCGCTGGGGGGACTGAACCTCCTCGGAGCGGCTGTGGGAAAACCCTTCATGCAGAGCCGAGACCATCTCGCGCAGCACCGGGTTGCCCGACGCCTCGGCCAGGGCCTGGTGAAATCGCTGGTCGATGCCCGCTCCGCTCTCGCCGCTGTCGATGGCCTGTTCCTGTTCCATGAGGATGGCCTCGAGCCGGGTCTTGGCGTCCGGCGAACCGTTGCGCGCAGCCAGGGCCGCGATCTCGGGCTCCAGCATCTTGCGTACCTCGAACACGTCCTGAAGGTCGTGATTCCCGGCCAGGACCGCGTCAATGAGCGACCCGCCCCTGGCGCCTTCTTCCGGGCGGCTGACAAAGGTGCCCGCGCCCTGGCGGCTGGTCAGAAACCCGGACTCGGACAGAATCTTGATCCCTTCGCGCACCGTGGTGCGGGACACGCCGAACTGCTCGGCCAGCTTGCGCTCGGCAGGCAACCGGTCACCGGGCTGCAACCGCCCGTGGTCGATCATCTCCCGGATCTGGCTGACGATCTCTTCGGATATGCATTTTCTGCTTACAGGTCTGGCTTCCATTACACGCCTCTTCAAATTGGTTGGACCAATTGGGTGTAAGACAAGTTAACCAGCGAGTCAAGCGCAGCACACGCCCCCGAACTCGGTTTGGTTGAAAAGAGTTTCAAAGGGCTGGACGTTATCGGCCATGGGCGTTAAGGGGTCCGTGGCCTGTCGCCGCAGGAGGTGCGGTTTTTTGGGAAGGACGGGCCGCTTTTGCAACCCCCACATATAGCCCGTAGAGGGCGACCCTATATCATTATGAACAATCTACAAAAAAAGTACGGATTCTGGACCGCGACCGCAATGGTCGTGGGCATCGTCATCGGCTCGGGCGTATTCTTCAAGGCGGACAACGTCCTGGAGGCCTCGGCGGGCAGCCTGCCCACAGCGCTGACCGCCTGGCTCATCGGCGGCGCGATCATGGTCGTCACCGCCTACGTCTTCTCAAAAATCGCCACCCGCATTCAGAAGATCAACGGCGTGGTGGACTATTTCGAACAGGCCTACGGCAAAACCGCCGGGTATCTGGTGGCCTGGTTCATGACCTTCATCTACTACCCCACCCTGGTCGCGGTCCTGGCCTGGGTTTCAGCCAACTACACCCAGGGACTTATGGGCGTTGAAGGCGCACTTTGGCCCCTGGCCTGGGGCTACATGACCGCCTTCTTTCTGCTCAACTACTTCTCGCCGGTTCTGGCCGGGCGGTGGCAGGTCACCTCAACCGTGGTCAAGCTCATCCCGCTGGGGCTGGTCGCGGTGGTCGGCACCATCGCCGGACTGACCAACGGCATGACCGTCGAAAACTTCACGGTGGCGGCCAAGACCGTGTCCCAGGGAGGTGGCGGTCTGGCGTTGGCCACCCTGTCCACGGCCTTTGCCTACGAGGGCTGGATCATCGCCACGGTCATCAACGCCGAACTCAAGGACGCAAAGCGGACCCTGCCCCGCGCCCTGGTGGTCGGCACCATCAGCGTGGTCTGCATCTACATGCTCTACTACATCGGCATCTCCGGAGTTCTGACCAACGATCAGGTCCTGGCCCAGGGCGACGCGGCTCCGGTGCGGGTCATCTCCATCATTTTCGGACGCCTGGGCGGAACCCTGCTGACGGTCTTCGTGATCATCTCCTGCCTGGGTACGCTCAACGGCCTGATCATGGGCTCGGCGCGCGGCATGTTCTCCATCGCCTCGCGCGGCCTGGGCCCCAAGCCCGAGCTCTTCAGCCGCGTCAACCCGGTGAACAACTGCACCACCCACTCGGCCATGATCGGCTACGCCCTGTCCTGCTTCTGGCTCGTGGTCTGGTACGGCAACTTCGCGGGCTGGTGGGGCAGCTTCATGGACATCTCGGAACTGCCCATCGCCTTCCTCTACGTCATTTACATCTCCCTCTACATATGGGTGATGAAAACCTTCACCGACCTCGGCACCTTGAACCGCTACGCCTGCCCCGCCCTGGCTGCTGCGGGCTCCCTCTACATCATCTGGGGAGCCATTCAGAAAGACATGTTCCTGCACTTCCTGATCCTGTCCATTATCATCCTGGGAGCGGGCGTCGCGCTGATGCACGGCAACAAGCCCCGCAACCGCAAGCGCACCGAGTCCTAGACGTTCAACAAGACAGCATAAAGCCGACGCCCGCAATCGCAGGCGTCGGCTTTTTATTTCGCCAATCGAATTGTCAGAACCACCGCAGGGTGGACTCGCGCTAGGCTTTACGCAGGGTGTGCAGGGTGATCTCCGGACGGGTGCCGATGCGCATGGGAGGCCCCCAGTAGCCGGTCCCCATGTTGACGTACAGGTGGGTGTCCTCATGCAGATACGGTCCCTTAACAAAGGTCTGGAAAAGATGAATGACGTAGTTGTACGGGAAGTACTGCCCGCCGTGGGTATGGCCGGACAGCTGGACGTCGAATCCCGCCTCGGCCGCCGCGTACACCGAGTCCGGCTCGTGGGCCAGAAGCACGGATACGTCGTGGTCCGGCGCACCCGCCATGGCCTTGGCCGGAGATGAGGCCTGACCCGGCACCGTGCCGCCCATGCGCAGGTCCGTGACCCCGCCGAGCAGAATCCTGCCCCGGCCGGTATCGATGAGGGCGTGTTCGTTGACCAGCGGACGCATGCCCAATTGACGCGCCTCGGCCAGCCATTCGAAGACCCCGGAATAATACTCGTGATTGCCGGTGCAGAACCACACCCCGTGCGGAGCGTGCAGTTCGCTGAAAGGCTGGACATCCGCCTTGAGTCCGTCCACGGCCCCGTCCACCATGTCGCCGGTGTGCACGATCATGTCCGGGGAGAGTTTGTTGACCTCTGCGACCACCTGCCGCGCCCAGTCGCCACGGATGGTCGGACCGATATGGGTGTCGGAAATCTGCGCGATGGTGAAGCCGTCCAGTCCGTCGGGCAGGCCTGACAGGCGCAGGTCGTTGGTCAGCACCGAAGGCTTGCGCCGGGCGTTGTACACGCCGAACCCGGCCATGGGCAGAACCGCCGCCATGATCACCCCGTTGGAGGCATTGAGAAGAAAGCGGCGGCGCGCCTTGTCCGGACCAATGAAATACGGCAGCCTGCTGCGCCGGGTGAACAACCGCTTCACGCCCCCGATCATCCGCCCGAACAGGCTGGGGATGTCCCGGGCGAGCATGAAGACCACCAGGATTGAGATGAAGCCGAGAAAGGTGAACCCGATCCAGTCGATGGTATCGCAGGCCAACAGCTCGAAGCGATTGGTCCGGTGCAGAACCCAGGTCAGCCGGTGGCCGAACAGGATAAGAGCCAGCAGGAACCAGAGCGTGAGCTTACGCTTGATTCCCACCCGCAAAGGATTGATAAGCCGCCACCCCAGGTACAGGACCAGGAGGGTGGAGACGGTCATGACTATGATAAACCAGTAACCCATGTATGATTTCCCTCGGGACTTTTTCCCGAAAACCATGGAGGACAACGTGGGCATTGTCAAACTGGTGCACAAAACGGCCCTGACGGTGCACACGGTTCTCAAAAACCGCCGAATATGTTAGATAAGAATCAGAACAAGCGCACAAGGAGCCTTCCCACGTGAACCTCGACCTGTCCTTAGACCTTCCTGTCACCCTCATTCAGACCAACCCGATTCTGGACATAGCGGCCAAAAGCGTCCTGCTTCTGCTGGCCGGACTGCTCGCCTTTTTCCTGGCCCGCTGGTTGCTGGTGCGGGGCGCCCGCGTCTTTGCCCGGCGCACGCGCAGCAAGTTCGACAACATCCTGCTCGAATCGGGGTTCTTTTCCCGGGCCGCGCTCCTGGCCCCGGCCCCTGTCTTCTTCTGGGGGCTGGAATTTTTCTCCGGCCTCAAAGGACTCCTCGACCACCTCATCTTTGCCTACCTGGCCGTAAGCGTGGTGCTGGTCCTGGCCAAGCTCATGGACGCCCTGTCCGCCCTGTACCGCACCTTCAAGGTCTCCAGCCGCCGTCCGATCAAGGGATACGTCCAGCTGATCAAGCTGTTCATATACATTCTCGGTGGAGTCTCGGTGGTGGCCATCCTTCTCGGAGAGTCGCCCTGGGGCCTTCTCTCCGGTATCGGTGCCATGACCGCAGTGCTCATGTTGGTCTTCCGCGACACCATCCTCTCCCTGGTGGCGGGCATCCAGATGTCGGCCAACGACCTTCTTCATACCGGGGACTGGATCGAAATGCCCGCCATGAACGCTGACGGCTCGGTCATCGACATCGCACTGAACACGGTCAAGGTCCAGAACTGGGACATGACCGTTACGGCCATCCCGACCTTCAAGTTCCTGGACACCCCGTTCAAGAACTGGGAGAGCATGACCCGAAGCGGCGCGCGCAGAGTGAAGCGGTCGATCATGATCGACCAGTCTTCCATCCGGTTTGCGGACAACGCGCTCAAGGAACGGTTGATGGCCGTTCAGCACCTGGCCCCCTTCATCGAGATGCGCCAGAAGGAAATCGACACGGCCAACCAGGCCTCGTCGGCCGACCCGTCCTCGCCCCTCAACGGCCGCCGCATGACCAACATCGGGCTGTTCCGGCACTACGCCCTGGAATATCTCCACTCACACCCCAAGATCCGCCAGGACATGACGCTACTGGTGCGTCAACTCCAGCCCCATGCCGACGACGGTCTCCCCCTGGAGATTTACTGTTTCACCAGCGAGACCGCGTGGGCTCTGCACGAAGACATCAAGTCCGACATCATGGATCATCTCCTGGCCGCCCTGCCCGAGTTCGGCCTGCGCGCCTACCAGCGTAACGCCCTGATAGACGGCCGGGCATCGTTCTAGGCTGCGGCATGCGCTCTGCAAGTGCCCGTCGGCGGGGTATTCCGACCAAGGCGGGCTCAAAGAAACGGTTCGGGACAAGCTCCGGGAACAATCGGCACATACGAAACCGGGTTGTAACAATAGACAAAATTGTCACAGCCACCCCTCTCTAAACGTATTGACAAAGCCCTGTCCCACGGCTGACGGGGCTTTGCCGCTCAATGCCAAAAACGCCTCATCGGATTGTTCTTTTTCCTGTGGAATACGGCCCTTTTTCTGTTCCCAACCGGTAACCCTTGTGGTAATTACTTTTCAACGGATCAAGCCTACCCTTTTCCATTCCGTCACATCCCCCCTCTGTCGAAAACCAATCCCTCTGAAAACGAAAAAACTTTTTTCTAAACTTACTCTAGAAAAAAGTTAACTATATTGGTCTGTTCACTATTTAACAACAGTGGAAAACTTTTACATACTTCCTGTAATCAGCAATATTCACCAATAACTGCTGAAATTCACTTATGTAGCCAAACATTTTCTGAATCCCCCCTGTACAAAATTATACTGCTGAGATAGTGTAGCCCTCACGCGCCCACGCCCTTTTTCTTCGAGAAACAGCGTCCGCGCCCGCTCCGGGAGTGGTGACGGTAACAGCATCCCCGGACATTATGATCACTTACGCCATGCGCTGCCGCGAAAGCGGCGAGTTGTTTCCTGAGGAGTTGAGATGAACGAGCCGAAAGGGGCCTGGAATTTTGTTCGCGGGTTCGAGAATCTGAGCCTGTGTGATTGGCCCGGAAGGACATCCTGCATCATCTTTCTTGGCGGCTGCAATCTGCGCTGCCCCACCTGCCACAACTTCCAGCTAGCCTGGGACATGCAGTCACTGCCCGTCCTCGATCCGCAGCGCGTCAAAGCGTATCTGCGAGACCGGGCCGGATGGCTGGACGGCGTGACCATCTCCGGCGGCGAGCCCACCACGGTTCCCGGCGTGGGCGAACTGGCCTTCGAAATCAAGAAGACCGGCATGCCTGTGAAGATGGACAGCAACGGCATGCGCCCCGAAGTGGTCGCCGAACTCCTTGAGGAAAAACTCGTGGACACCTTTGCCGTGGACGTTAAAGGCCCCTGGGCCAAATACCCGTCCCTGACCGGCAACGCGGTATCCGAAATCGCCGCTCGCGCGAACATGGCCCGCATCTTCGAGATGGCCGACGCCCTGCCTGGGGCTTTTTACTTCCGTATCACCCAGGTCCCCGGGCTGACCCAAGCCGACATCGACGTCGCGCAAAGCTATCTGCCCCCCAACCACGAACTGACAATTCAGAAATACGTGCCCCCAAGGAGGACGCCGGAGCATGCCAAGCCAAATCATGAAGAGAGACGGCCGGCTGGAAACCTGGTCGACTAATCGCATCGCACAGGCCATTTTCAAGGCGCTCAGCGCCAGCGGGATCAAAGACCCGCTTCTCGCCAAGCGGCTGGCCCGCAAGGTCGAGAAGAAACTTGACGGCATGGACATCCCCGAGCAGGAGCACGTCCAGAACATGGTCGAGCAGGTCCTCATGGAGGGCCGCCAGTACGACATCGCCAAGAAGTACATCCTGTACCGCGAGAAACGCCGTCAGCTCCGCTCCCAGAAAGCGGCGTACCTGGACATCAAGGACGTTATCGACACCTACCTTGATCAGGCCGATTGGCGCGTGAACGAAAACGCCAACATGACCCATTCCTTCCAGGGGCTCATGCTGCATCTGTCCGGCACGGTCCAGGCTCGCTACGCGCTGGAGAAATACCCCGAGGAAATCCGCCTTGCCCACGAGCACGGCTATTTCCACATCCATGATCTTTCCTTCGGCCTCGCCGGATACTGCGCGGGCTGGTCCCTGCGCGACCTGCTGCTGGAAGGCTTCAACCTGGAAGGCCGCGCCTCGGCCGGTCCGGCACGGCACTTCGACACCGCGCTCGGCCAGATGAACAACTTCCTGGGCACCTTGCAGAACGAATGGGCCGGAGCCCAGGCGTTCAACAACGTGGACACCTACCTCGCCCCGTTCATCCGCGAGGACGGCCTTTCCTACGATCAGGTGCTCCAGTGCATGCAGAAGTTCGTCTTCAACCTGAACACCACCTCTCGCTGGGGCGGCCAGTCGCCGTTCACCAACTTGTCTTTCGATCTGGTGGCTCCCAAGCACATCGCCAAGGAGCCCATTATTGTCGGCGGCCGGTACCATGAGGAACTGACCTACGCTGACTTCCAGGAAGAGATGGATATGATCAACGAGGCGTACATCGAGGTCATGCTCGGCGGCGACCACTCCGACCGTATCTTCTCCTTCCCCATTCCGACCTACAACGTCACCGAAGACTTCCCCTGGGAGTCGGAGATCGGCGAAAAACTCATGAAGCTGACCGCCAAATACGGCGTGCCCTACTTCCAGAACTTCATCAGCTCCGACCTGAGCCCCGAGGACGTGCGCTCCATGTGCTGCCGGCTCCAGATGGATCTTCGCGAGTTGCGCAACAAGACCGGCGGACTGTTCGGCGCGGGCGACCTGACCGGCTCCATCGGCGTGGTCACCCTGAACCTGCCCAAGCTCGCCTATCTGGCCCAAAGCGAGGATGACTTCCTCGACCTGGTCGAGGAATACGCCGAGCTGGCCAAGGATTCCCTGGAATACAAGCGCAAGATCATCAACAACAACCTCGAGTCGGGCATGTTCCCCTGGTCCAGGCGCTATCTCAAGAACGGCTACAAGGGCCACTTCTCGACCATCGGCCTGCTCGGTGGGCACGAGGCCTGCCTGAACCTCATCGGCAAAGGCATCGAGACCGAGGGCGGCGTGCGCCTCATGCGCCGTACGTTGAACCACCTGCGCCGCATCACCAGCCGCTTCCAGGAAGAGACCGGCAACCTCTACAACCTCGAAGCCACGCCCGCCGAAGGCACCAGCTACCGGCTGGCCAAGATCGACAAATCGCTCTACGCCGACATCAAGACCCAGGGCAACGGCACGCCGTACTACACCAACTCCACCCAGCTGCCCGTGGGCATCTCCGAGGACGTGCTCTACGCACTGGAACACCAGAACCAGCTCCAGCCGCTGTACACCGGCGGGACCGTGTTCCACACCTTCCTGGGCGAGGCCGTGACCGATCCGAAATCCTTGAAGAACTTCATCCTCAAGGCGTTTTCCAAGACCAAGATCCCGTACATCTCCGTGACGCCCACCTTCTCCATCTGCAAGGAGCACGGTTATATTCTGGGCGAACACTTCGAATGCCCCACCTGCGGCCAGGAGGCCGAGGTCTACACCCGCATCGTGGGCTACTACCGCCCGGTTTCCCGGTGGAACAAGGGCAAGCAGGCGGAATACACCGACCGCGTGGTCTTCAGCGACTGCCTGTGTAACTAATCGAGTTCCCATAGCCCCTTTGAGGAAAGGGGCTTGAGGATAGTGGAATGTAATGCCCGCTGCCCCCGGCAGCGGGCATTACGCATTTTGGCGCGGAGTTTTGGATTTATTTCCTATCCCGGTCTTTGCCGGGGAGGGACAAGTCTGAAGGGAAAAAGGATTTGAAGTGGCTATAAAAGCCCTTGGAAAAAAGCTTGCCCAGACTGTTGATCAACTTGCGACGGCGATACTCCTTCGAAGCTGAGGCATCACCTTTTTTGTGTCCATCCTGGGCGTGGCGCAGTTTGATGGTGTTGTACGTACCGTAATCCATGCGGGCAACGGCCTCGTACCAGAGCCGATTCAATACCATCGGTATTAATTCGAGTTCCTCACGGGAAAAAGGTGGCGGCGCCTCGGAGGGCATCCGCTCGGAGAAAAGAGCCTCCTTGCTGCCCATCAGAGAGGCCGCAACCTTTTCATTGGACTCTCTGAACATGTCCATAATTCGTTTGCGTTCGTCACTGGTGAAATATTTGTTCCCCTGCTTCCCCATCAGGGCGTTCACACCGAGCAGCCCTTTTTCGCAGAGAATGCGGCCCACCGAAGGCAGATCCGGAAACATCGCGAGTTGCCGTCCATACAGTTGTGTAAAGCGAACATCCAGGGACGGGTTGGACATCACTGCGCACCGCTTGAACGTATCGGAGAACGGTATGCCGAGCACATCCAAAAAATCCTCGATCAAGTCGCCGTTTTTGAACCTGTCGGGTTCAAAGACTCTGACATGCATGTTCTCCTGACCGACCGTGCGGGCAAGAGGCTCGAGCCATGACGCGAAATCATAGAATCTGTCACCAAGAAACGGAAAGAAGGGGATGGAGGAAGGGCCGAACCAAGCCTGCCGATCTCCTTCCGGGACCGGAACGCCGCAACAGATCATCTGATTGCGGCTTGATTCGAAGAGAACATCCTGGCGACGAAGATAGACGATGATGTGCAATTCCAGCGAGGGAAACCGTTCCTGCAAAAACAGCCTCTCCGGTTCTTCGGAAAGGACCATGCTGGCGCCCTCGTTACTGAGTATGAAATCCCGGCCCTCGCCCAAATGCTCTTCTATGAACCGAATGGATCTTTCCCGAGGCTTCATATTGCTGGCTTCTTCATAAAGCCAATGCGGCACTCTGAGAAGATTGTGCTCACGCAACACATCTTCATTAAGCTCAAGAAAATCCTGGATGGATGTCGTGCCGGTCTTGGGCAGGCCTATGTGGAAATAAAATTTTTGCGACATGGTATGCGTATGTTGAAATCAGTACATTGATGAAAGGCAGATTGTAAAATTATGCTATTCAACTCTGCCATATGTCAACGATAAAGCCCGATTCAATACGGCTTGCTTGAGACGAACCTACATGATAGCTCTCCTCCATGTCATATCTCAAGGAATTCAAGGCCGCGGCATCGCGGACCAAAAAGCTGGGTTTGGGCGAAGTGGCTATCAACGAGACGGCGGTGGTTCTGGACCAAGCCGTGTTGAACGCCATCGAGGAGACCGGGCACATTCCGTTCCGCCAACGGTCGGTGCAGGGATTGAACGTGAGCTTCGGCATGTTCCACATGCTGGCCAAGAAATTCCACATTCCGGGCGGCGTGCTGACCATGGGCAACGTGTCCGTGGATGGCGGGATGCGCTTTCCGGTCACGCCCGCGCATTTCCGCAAGATGGTCGAGAGCGAGTCGGGAGAGGACGCGTTGGGGACCTACCACCTGTGGACCACCCTGCCCGGCGGATACATCCTGGACCATGTGCTGCCTTCGATGCTGGCCAGTGACGGCATCATCGAGGTGGACGAGGCCGTGCCTGCCGAGCGGTTCCTGTACGGACAGGCCGATGAACTGCCGCACGGGATCACCTACCACCCCATGGTCGCGGGGCTGGAGTTCCTGATAGCCTCGGGCACCATCGACCGCGAAGCCATGGAATACCTCATGGGCGAAAAGTTTCCCAAGCAGTACGGCGACTGATCAGGCCGCTCAATTCATCAGATTTCTAAGCCAGACCTGAAAGGCGGGTTCGACCTCGTCCGGGATGCGCGAAATGTCCGGCCGTCCCTTGACGAGCAGAACCTTGATGACCCTACCCGGACGGTAACTGCGCCAAAGACTGTCGGGCAGTCGGGCCTCTGCCCGGCGCGCGTAGCCGTCGGGGTCCACGTAGGTGTATTCGATGACCACCCGTGCATGGGGATGGTCCGGATCTTCGTCCGTGCGCAGTTTGAGCACCAGCCCGGTAGTGATCTCTTCGCCGAACAACCGGGAGCGCTCGGCCCGCAGAATATCGTAAGGGATGGAGACCAGCGCCCAGACAATGAACGAGACCGCCACGAGCCCGAGAAGGACACGGGCCATGCGCTGCAACGGGGTGCGTCGAGGGGTGGAACCGGACAAGTAGACCATATTGCACACAATACATCCGCACCCGGCCCTGCGCAAGGGGCCGAAAAAACACGACCCCCCAACTCTGGCTTTACTTGCCATTCCTTGAGGGCCGGAGTAACAATACATTGAGGCAACCGGCTTTTGCCGCCTTGGGGGAATGAGGACTATGCCAAACGATATCAGGCAACTGGAAGAAAGCATCATGCGCATGACCGCAGTGGTGCGGGCCAAACAGGCCGCCATCACGGCCCAGAGTTTCGGGGAGGAGACCGACCCGAACCTCCGGCCACGTGGCTGGTGGGTCCTGGCCTGTGGCGAACCGCTGGACAACGAGTCCTTCGACCAGCGCGAGACCGCCCGTCAGCAGTTGCTGAAAGCCACCCGCAAGGCGGGTCTCGTCCTGCCCGAGAACATCTGGGTCTGGGACGAACACGGCACCGCACAATTGGTCATCAGCACGGTTCCCTCAATCCAACGCGCCAACATTCTGGCTCAAAAGCTCCGTGAAAAGGGGCTTACCATCCGCATCAAGCGGGAGGACTTCTGACCGGAAACAGCCAGAACCGTTGCACGCACCAAACCGCCAGGATTGCGTCATGGAAAAAGTGGCTCTCATCCTCACGCAGGGATTCGCAGACTGGGAATACGGACTCATAGCCGGAACAGGCGGCCCGTTTTACGGTCTGGACACCGGTTTTTTCACGCCAAATACAGGTGAGATCCGCTCCATGGGCGGGTTGAAGGCCTTCATACCCGACGGAGTGGAGGCGATCCGCGATTGGTCACCTAAAGTGATCGTCGTCATAGGCGGGACCATCTGGGAGACCGATGACGCCCCGGTTCTCGACGACCTGCTCCTGGCCCACCATTCTCGGGGAGGCGTCGTGGCCGGCATCTGTGGCGGCACGCTGGCCCTGGCAAGGGCCGGACTGCTGGACGACGTCCGACACACGTCCAATGACGCCGACTACCTCCACCGTCACGCGCCGGGCTATGCCGGGTCGGAGTTATTTGTGCCCGTCCCGGAGGCGGTTGTGGACAACCGGGTGATCACTGCGCCCGGCACGGCCCCGGCCGCATTCGCGGCGGCGGTCTTCGAGAGCGCGGGCCTTGACCATGACGCGGCTCTAGCGTTCCGCAAAATGCTGGGCGCGGAGCACGGCGCAGAATAATCCCGGCTGACTGAATCAGACCACGAAAAAAGCCCCCGCGAACTGTCGCGGGGGCTTTTTTCGGTCGGCTCGAAGTCCGGGGCTAACCCTTGGATTCCGGCAGGTACGGAGTCAACTCGGCCACGGCCTCGAACAGGAAGTGGTCCACCAGGTGGCAGAACATGTGTCCGGCCGCGATATGGATTTCCTGGATGACGGCGGTATCGCCGGAAGGCACGGTCACCAGGAAGTCGGACACGGATGCCATCTCGGCGCCGCTCTGCCCGGTCATGCCCACGGTGACGATGTCGTTGCGCTTGGCCTCGCGCATGGCCCGGATGACGTTGGTGCTGGTGCCGGACGTGGAGAAGCCCACAAGCATATCTCCGGGACGCCCCAGGGCGAGCAGCTGTTTGGAGAAGACCTCGTCAAAGCTATAGTCGTTGCCGATGGCGGTCAGGGCCGAGGTATCGGTGGTCAGGGCCAGGCCCGGCAGCGGCGGCCGTTCCATACGGAACCGGTTGGTGAACTCGGCGGCCAGGTGCTGGCTGTCGGCGGCGGAACCGCCGTTGCCGCAAAACATGACCTTACCACCTCCGGCCAGGCATACCGCCATGGCCCGGGATATCTCTACCACCAGTTCCGCCTTGGTGTCGAAGAAGGCCTTGCGGGCGGCCAACCCGGCCGAGGCGTGGTCCATCACTTTGTGCAAAGCGGATTCAGACATGCGTTCCTCATCTGTGGTTGTCGTCTTGGAATTGTCAGCCCTGCCTATACTGCCGAATGACGTCCTTGCCAACCCCTATCGGGTCGCGGGCGAGGAAAAGACTTTTATTCGACCGCCTTTTGCGGTAAAGCGCAAATTTGCGCCCGGGCGGGCCTGTTTTCCGACCGGACCGAACTTTTTTCAGCAAAGGCAATCAAGACCATGACCGAATCCAAGGAAAGCACCGTCCGGCTGTTGATCACCTGCCCGGACCAACCCGGCATCGTCGCCGCGGTATCCGGCTACCTGCACCGGAAAAACGCCAACATCATCCACTCGGACCAGCACTCCACCGACCCCGAAGGCGGACGGTTCTTCATGCGCAACGAGTTCTTCCTGCCCGGCCTGGACACGGACGGCCTGGACGAGCTGCGCCAGGAGTTCGCCGAAGAGGTCACCAACGGCTTTGTCATGGACTGGTCGCTGAATCCCGTATGGGAACCCAAAAAGATGGTCATCCTCTGCTCCAAGGTGGACCACGCGCTCATGGAGCTGCTCTGGCGGTGGAAGCGCGGCGACCTGGAGACCGAAGTGGCCATGGTCATTTCCAACCACCCGACCCTGCGGCGCGAGGTGGAGAACTTCGGAGTGCCTTTCCATCATGTACCCGTCGGCCCGTCCCTGCGCGACAAGGTCACGGCCGAGGACACCATGATCGAGCTCATGGACGGACAGGTGGACCTCATCGTGCTCGCCCGGTACATGCAGATCCTGACCTCGGATTTCGTCAAGCGCTACCCCAACCGGATCATCAACATCCACCACTCGTTCCTGCCCGCCTTCGTGGGCGCGGACCCGTACCGCAGGGCGCACGAACGCGGCGTCAAACTCATCGGCGCGACGGCCCACTATGTCACTGAGAAGCTGGACGAAGGGCCGATCATCGAGCAGGACGTCATCCGCGTGACCCACAGCCACGATGTGGACGATCTCAAGAGGCTGGGCGGCGACATCGAACGGCACGTCCTGGCCCGGGCCGTAAAATGGCACCTGGAGGACAGGGTCATAGTGGACGGCAACAAGACCATCGTCTTCCGTCGCTAACGCCGACAGCCGACAATGAACTGTAAACGGACCGCCTCCCGGCAACGGGTCAGGCGGTCTTTTGTACGCCGTACTTTTCCAGGATTTCGGTCAGTTTGACCGTCAGATTGGTCGTGGCCCGGGCCACCAGCTCCAGGTTGATCAGGACCATGATGTCCACCCGAAACACGGCTTGCTTCCACAGACCCGCCAGCCCCTGTTGCAGCGCGGGCTCAAGCGAAAGCATGGACATGGAGTCGCTCAACTGTTTGGCGGTCTTGGGCTTGAAGAGCAAAGTGTCCTCGCGGGTCACGTCGTTGCCGAACAACTGCTTCTTGCGGATCTTGGACATGCCGGGCAGTTCGTTCACGGCCGAGGCGGAAACGCGTCGGGCCCTGCCGCTGCGCACCTGAATCTTGCCGCCCTCCTCGCGCCCGCACTCCTTGAGAATCTGGATAAAGTGGTTCTCCAACAGGAAAAAGAGAATCTTCTCGAGAACCGGCAGGCTGAAGTCCTTTTTCAGGGGGAGGATGCCATTGATCTGATCCGGAACCACTGCTTCCAGCGCCTTGTAGAAATGATCGCTGGTCACACCGATGGCAATGGACGCGCCCAACCCCAGGGCCACCAACTGGTCCTGCACGAACTTGAACCAGGCCAGTTCCTTTTTGCGCTCCTCGGGAGGCTTCTTGTCCACCTCCCCTTTGCGGATTGCTTCGGCCTCGGCCACACGGGCCTTGTACTGGGTCTCGAACTCCGCCGCCACATTGTCCATACATGCCACGCGTGCCGCATGGAGCAGCTCGCCTGCGGACAACTTGTCAAACTGCGACACTTCCTTCAGCCCTTTGAGCAGGATGGCCTGAATCAACTTGGCCCTGTCCCGGACCTCGGGTTCTTCGCGGGCCGCGATGAAGCAGTTCTGGATACGGGTCTTGGTTATCTCCTGGTCAGTGGGGTTGAGCTTGGACAGAATGTCGTCGAACAGGAAACGGATGACCAGGAAGGTCCGCTCCTTGGAAATCTCGAACTTCTCGCCTTCCAGAATCTCCCTGTGGGCGTCCACCACTCCGCTGGCGATGAACTCCTCGACAAAGGCGCTCCAGAAGGCCTGGTCAAGCTGATGCTTTTCAATGAGGCCGCTGTACTGCGCCATACTCTGCTTGCCGAAATAGCGCAGAACCAGCTCCTCGAAATTGTCCGTGATCAGAGCCATGGCATACACGATGCCCTGGGCGCATTTGACCAGTACCGCCTCGTTGTTCAGCAGGGTCGCCTCCAGCTCTTCCCGCCGGGCCGAGTCCCCTGTTTTGACCGCCTTTTCGTAGTGAGCCAGCAGAATGATGAACTGGCCGACCCGCTCGTGGATGATTTCGTATCCGGGATGACCCACCCGCCCGCACAGCAGTTCCATGACGCTGCTTCGCTGGGCTTCGAGCATGGGATACTCGTTGATGGCCGCGCTGTTACTCTCCAGTATGGCCAGCAGCATCTCGCGCTCCGTGACTTCACGCAGGGACGAGCGCTCCTTCAGAGCGCGCAGCTTTTTCTGATAGGAGGCAAGGCGTGTTTCCTTGTCCGGTCGTGTGTCTCGGGCGGGTGTTTCGCTCATCGGTTCGATTATCCTCAATAGCGCAAGGGGTTGCGCAATGCTGAGCCGCTTCGGGCTTTTCTGAAGAATCCATATCACCAACCGCGCCGGGATGGAAGGGCCGGGGCGGGTCTTGACCTTTCTCCTTCCCGGCGTTCATAACGTCCCTGTGATCACCTGTACCAAATGCGGAGCCAAGAACTCCGACGACACCCTGGCCTGTCCCCGATGCGGCAACAAGCTCCAGTCATCCAGAATTGCCGCACCGAGCAATGAGCCCGCTGTGGACGCGCCCCTGGAGCCTTTCCGCCATCAGGGTGTGCCCGGCGACCTTCTGCGCTCCCTCAAGCGCATGCTCGAAGCCTGGGCTTACGTCCTGATTCTCGCCGGGGTGGCCACTGCCTGCATCGTCTACAAGATCTGGTGGCCCCTCTACCCAGCCGTCGTCCTCATAGCCCTCCTGCTCTGGTTCAGGAAGGTGTAGGCAGCGCCGCTTCCATTCCCTCTCCCTGACCAACCGGACGGTCGTAGGACACAAAAAAGCCCCCGCGTTGCTGCGGAGGCTCTCGTTTTTCATTGTCCGGGACACTATTGCGCCGGAGGCGCGGCCGGGGCACCCTGACCGTTCTGTTCCTGGGCGGGCTGTCCTTCCGGGGGAAGGACCTCCAAGGCCTTTTTCAAATCTTCCTCAAGCAGATCGGGAATGGGACGATCCCAGAACTTCTCTTCCTTGACGTCCTCTTCGGTCTTTTCCGTGCAGCAGACGATGGGTTCGGTGCGCGTACATTCCGAGGAGGAGTATTCGACAACGGCGCATTTGCTGGTCGTGTCGAAATCGTAGGGAATGGTCCGGGTGAGCTTGAGGAACTCCCGTCCCTGGACGCGGATCTTGTCGCCCGAAATGCCGACCACGAACCGGGCCACCTGCTTGGCATAGAACACCGAGAACAGGTAGATGTTATCCCTGACCTGGGACACGTAATTGATTTCCTGAGGGTCCTTGCACAGGATGCGCCCCAGGACCTGCTTTCCCAGACAGATGTCCATGTCCATGTAGTCCGAGGCCGGAGCCGGAACGGCGGTCAGGGCCATGGACAGGGCCAGGCTCAGGGCGATGAGGATGCGTCGCATTGTCCTTCCTTGGTTGCCTTATCCCAGATCGAGGAAAAGCTGGAACCCTTCGGGATCTCGGGTTTCGCACCGCTCCTTGCAGCCGCAGCAGCGGTAGTGGCCCTTTTTCAGGTACCACTGGGCCTTCCACGAACAGTCGCAGTTGAAATACTCGTACACCGAGGCGTCAACAGCGCCCCGGTACCGGGTGTATCCTTCCTGTTTGAGCTTTGCTTTATAATCCATGGTTATTCGCCGGGCCGTTTGTCAGGCCTTGGGCCAGGAAAAGATGTACACCTGCTACGGGCAATTTGCAAAAGCCATTCCATGGGAAAAAACAACCCCTTGCGAACTAAGCGGTTTTCTGCGGGATAAGCAGCGAAATGAAGAAGCCAATAGCGGCCACGGCGATGATGGACGCCCCCGAGGTGATGTCCAGCGCATAGGAAAGCATCAGCCCGCACACTGTGAACACGGCCGACAGGGCCGTGGACAGGATCATCATGACCCTGAGCGAGCGGGTCCGCCGCTCGGCGATGAACGGCGGGATCGTCAACAGGGCAATGACCAGAATCAGGCCGACCACGCGGATGATCATGACCACGCTCAGACCGACCATGACGATGAGCAGGATATACAGGAAATTGACGGGGACTCCCCTGGAGCGGGCGAACTCCTCGTCGAAGCTCATGACCATGAAGCCCCGATAAAACACCAGCACCAGGACGATGACGATGGCGGCCAGACCGCCCATGATCCACAGGTCCGAGCGCGGCACGGCCAGTATGGAGCCGAACAGATAGCTCATCAGATCCACATTGTAGCCGGGGGTGAAGTCGAGAAGGATGATACCCAGCGCCATGCCCGCTGCCCATATGACGCCGATGACCGTGTCCACCCGCTCCCGGGCGTGCAGGGTGACCATCGCCATGATCAGGGCCATGCAAACGGTAAAGGCCGATGTCACGGGCAGGACCGGAAGGCCCAGGATGAAGGCCAGCCCGACGCCGCCGTAGGAAGCGTGGGCGATACCGCCGGAAATGAACACGATGCGGTTGACCACCACCAGGGAACCGATGATTCCGCAGATGAGGCTGGCCAGAAGCCCTGCCGCCAAAGCGTTCTGCATGAAATCGAAACTCAGAACGTCCATCATGACTCACCGCCGTTTTCCGCTTCCGCCTGTTCATGGGGGGCCAGCACCCGGTGCGGCACATGGCCGTGGGTGACAAGCTCCACCGGGCAGCAGTGATCTCCGGACCCGCCGTAAGCCATGGTGAACATATCGTCGGTGATTTCGGGAGCCTTGTGGAAATGCAGGGTCCGGTTGACGCAGGCCACGGACTTGACCCCGGAGGCCAGCGACGAGATGTCGTGGCTGACCATGATCACGCTCATTTCCTTGTTCAGCTCGTTGAGCAGGGCGAACAGGGACATGCGGCTGGCCGAGTCCACGCTGGCCGTGGGTTCGTCGAGCAGAAGCAGTTCCGGGCTGTCCACCAGAGCGCGGGCGATGAACACGCGCTGTTTCTGCCCGCCGGACAACCGGGCCAGGCTGCGCGCCTGGTATTCGAGCATGCCGACCTTCTGCAGGGCCTGGCGGGCCTTGTCGTGGTCGATCTTGGAGTGGCGGCCGGACATGCCCTTGAAACCGGGCTTGACCGTGCCCATGCAGACCGCCTCGAGCACGGTGATGGGAAAGGAACTGGCGACGACAGTGTGCTGGGGGAGATACCCGATGCGCCCTCCGGCATCGCCCGGCCGCAGGCCGAGCACGCGGATAGTACCGCTGTCGGGCCGGACCAGACCGAGAATGAGCTTGAGCAGAGTGGACTTGCCACCGCCGTTCGGGCCGAGCACAGCCAAATAGTCGCCCTGCTCGATGCGCAGGTCGACATTTTCCAACACCGGCAGGCCGCCCGGTGAATAATTCAGGCCCTGTATTTCGACAACGGGCTCAGCCACGTGAAACTCCTGGTGAAACGAATTGGATGGACATCCTTACCGATCAAGGCAGCGTAGCACAAGCCCGGAAATCACGCCAGCCAGGCCCAGACCCAGGCGACTGCGGGCATGAGCAGGGCCGCCGCATAGAGCCGGAAGTCGGCGCCTTTGCCCGGCAATCCGTATCGGGTACCCGCCCACCCGGTAGCTGCGCCCAGCCCCAACCCGGAGGCGAATCCGAAAAGATGCGCGCCCAGGTCGGTATTGCCCTCCCCGTTGCCCGCGCCGAGCATGGCCAGCAGGCCGAGCCCCGCGCCGAACGGGATGAGCGCCGTCCGGGTGAAACGGAAAAACCGCCGCAACCACGAACCGCTGCCCAGACCGTGCAGTCCTCCGCCCACGCCGAACGGGGTGATCCCGGCCAGCACCCCTGCCGCACCGAAGGTGGCCGTGGAAAAACCGATGGCGTCGTGGTGGATACCCAGGACCAGGGAGTTGAACAGGTTGCCCAAGACCCCGGAGACCATGGTCAGCAGCCAGGCGGTGCCCGAACCGAGCCGCCGTGCGGCCAGCCAGATGAACACGCCGCCGATGACCGCGTTCCCGGCCACGTGCGGTCCGTCCGCGTGCAGGGTCAGGGCCGTGCACAGCCGCCACCACTGACCGGACAGGATGGCCCCGGCATCCGCGCTGCCGAGCCGGACCCACAGATCCGGATACAGCCCCAGGCTGGGATAGGTACGGGAGTAGGCCCAATAAAAGGCCACGAGCAGAGCCAGACCGAACAGGGTCGGCTCGTTCCCGCCCACGGGCCGCAGGTCGGGCAGCTCTACCTTTGCCAGTTCCGGACGGTTTTCCTCGAAATAGAGTTCGAGTTCCTCCACGGCCCGGCCGGCGAACCACTCCTGCACCCTGACCGCCCAGCCCTCGCCCTGCTCGCCCACAACCCGCCGCAATTGATGCGGCACGTGACGCGAGGCCAGAACCAGCGCCCACAGTTGGGCCTCCCGCCGGGACAGGGGCGGCGCATCCTCCCCGCGCATCAGGGGGACGAGGTCGACCCAGGCGTGGCGCAGGACGCGGCGAAAGAATCCGGGATGGACGGTACGGGCGTGCATGCCGCAATGTATAGGAAATCCGGCCCGCCGCAAACCGGTTTCATCCTTGCGCAGTCCGGCCGCCCACCCTATGCTGGCCCGGTCCCGCAACCCTCAAACTCCAACGAGTCACGCCATGCGCACCCGTTTCGCCATACTGCTCCCGGCCCTGCTCCTCCTGCTCTCGCTCTGCCTGCTCCCTGCGCCCGCCCGCGCCGCGGAACTGGACACCATGATAGGCCAGATGATCCTGGCCGGTTTTCGGGGATTCTCCGTGAACGATGAGGCCACCATCGTGCGCGACATCCGGGAACGCCACCTGGGCGGCGTCATCCTCTTCGACTATGACGTGGCACTGGGCCGGGCCGAGCGCAATATCCGCACCAAGGCCCAGGTCAGGAAACTGATCGACGAACTCAAGGCTCAAGCGGACATTCCCCTGCTCGTGGCCGTGGACCAGGAAGGCGGTAAGGTGCAGCGGTTGAAAAAAGCCTACGGCTTCACGGAAACCGATTCGGCGGCGGACCTCGGCGCGTCCGGCGACGAGGCGGTCCGGACCGCGGGGGCCACGGTCGGCGAAACCCTCTCGGCCGTCGGCTTCAACCTCGACTTCGCCCCGGTGGTGGACGTGAACGTCAACCCGAACAGCCCGGCCATCGGCAAACTGGGACGCAGCTTTTCAAGCGATCCCGAGCAGGTGGCCCACTGCGCAGCTTTGTTCATGGACGGAATGCATGCCGAAGGCGTGCTCTCCTGTCTCAAGCATTTCCCCGGACACGGATCGGCCGGGAGCGACTCCCACAAGGGCCTGACCGACGTTACCGACACCTGGTCCGAGGCCGAGTTGGTCCCCTACCGTAAACTCATCGCGAGCGGCAAGGTGGACATGATCATGACCGCCCATATATTCAACGCGCACCTCGATTCCAAATACCCCGCCACCCTTTCCAGGAAGGTCATTACCGATCTGCTGCGCGGCCGACTGGGCTACCAGGGCGTGATCGTCACCGACGACATGGACATGGGGGCCATTGCCGATGAGTTCGGCCGTCGGGAAGCCGTTCGCCGGGCCATCGAAGCGGGCGCGGACATCCTCCTGTTCGGCAACAATCTCGCCTATGACGAGCACATCGTGGAAAAGGTCCACGCTGTCATCCGTTCCCTGGTGGACGACGGGACCATCTCCCCGGCGCGCATCGAACAGTCCTATGAACGGATCATGCGCTTGAAGGCTTCGTTGGGTTAGGACAGGCCGGTTGGCAGCCGCTCCGCGATCAACACGGTGGCCTGCCAGCACGGACGAGAACAGCACTGAAAACAAAACCGCCGGTCGCCTTCTACGGGCGACCGGCGGTTTTTTGCGTTCCGGGGGGGGCTTTGGCTACCAGAACAGTCCACCGGATTCGCCGGAAGTAAAATGTACCTCGCTCTGATTATCGGTCATCAGAACCAGTTCTTCCGGCTCGGTCTGGGTGTCGATACGACGCACCTGAGCCAGATAGCTCAGAAAGGTGTATTCCCGCTCATCCTCCGAAGGGCCGCAGGACTTATGTGTCGAAGCCAGAGGACCGAACTCCAGGTGATCGTCGGACAGGGTGTAGGTACCGGTAAAGGCGTTGCACCCGCCAAAGCCTTCCACCGTGCCGTCGGCATTGAACTTGATGGTCTGCGCGGGATCGTCGTCGAAATCCCGGGACACGATCTTGCGCAGGGTCCAGGTCTTGCCGACCAGCGCCTGACGCAAAGCGTCCTCGTTCATGACCGGGGTCTCGTGGGAGCCACACGCGCCAAGGCCCGCCATAATGGCCAGCAGCATTGCGGCGCAACACATTCTCTTCCATAGGGTCGACATTGTTCGTCTCCTTGATCAATGAATACGGGACCATGATTATCAGGGGCGCGGCCCTGTTGCAAGGAAACACGAAACCCCCGGCGCGGGAGCCCGGCCGGGGGGTTGTGATTGGAGGAGTGATCGACGCTATTTCATGTCCGGGCAAGCCTTGAGCGCTTCCTCGATGTCTCGCTGGGGCAACTCGAAGTTGGTCAGCAATCCCTGATTGAAGGCGTCGTAGGAAGCCAGGTCGAGCATACCGTGGCCCGAGTACAGGAAGACGATGACGTCGTCCGGCCCCGCGGTTTTGGCCGCCTCGATAGCCCCCTTGATGGCGTGGGAAGTCTCGGGCGCGGGCAGGAAGCCCTCGGTCTGCATGAACAGCTTGGCCGCCTCGAAGCATTCGGTCTGAAAATAGGCCACCGGCTCGCACAGCCCCTCGTTGACGATGTTGCAGACGATGGGTGCGTCGCCGTGATAGCGCAGGCCGCCGGCATGGATGGGCGCGGGCATGAAGTCATGCCCCAGCGTGTGCATTTTGACCAGCGGGGTCAGCCTGGCCATATCACCGAAATCGTAGCGGTATTCCCCACGCGTCAGGGTCGGGCAGGCCTTGGGTTCCACCGCGATGAACTTGACCGGATCGCCGTCCAGCTTCTGGGGCAGGAACGGCAGGACCAGTCCGCCGAAGTTGGAACCGCCGCCCACGCAGCCCACAAGATGGGTGGCCTTCTCGCCGATCATCTCCAGCTGTTTCTGGACCTCCAGACCGGTGATGGTCTGGTGGATGAGCACGTGGTTCATGACCGAGCCCAGGGCGTACTTGGTGTCGTCATGGGTGGCGGCGTCCTCCACGGCTTCGGAGATGGCCAGGCCGAGCGAGCCCTTGCAGTCCGGGTCTTTGGCAAGCATCTCGCGGCCCGTGCGGGTCTGCTCGGAAGGCGAGGCGAAGATGGTCCCGCCATAGGTGTTGATGATCATCTTGCGGTACGGCTTCTGCTCGTAGGAAACCTTGACCATGTAGACCACGCACTCCATGTCGTACTGGGCACAGGCAAAAGACAGAGCCGTTCCCCACTGGCCCGCGCCGGTCTCGGTGGCCAGTCGGGTCACGCCTTCCATCTTGTTGTAATACGCCTGGGGCACCGACGTGTTCGGCTTGTGCGACCCCGCCGGAGACACGGACTCGTCCTTGTAGAATATCTTGCACTTGGCCCCGATGGCCTTTTCCAACCGGTCGGCGCGGACCAAGGGAGAGGGACGCCAGATCTTGTAGACGTCCAGGACTTCCTGCGGGATGTCGATGAACCGGTCCGTGCTCATCTCCTGGGCGATGAGCGAATCCGGAAAGATCGGGGAGAGCATGTCCGGGGTCAGGGGCTCCAGAGTCTCCGGGTTCAGCGGTGGAGCCATGGGCGTGGGCAGGTCCGGCATGGGGTTGTACCACTGGGTGGGCATCTGGTCCTGGGGCAAAAAGATCTTCTTCACAGACATTGTGTTCCTCCGAACGGTTGCGCGTCGACAGCCGAAACGGGTGGAGCTTCCCGGCTCCCCGTTTCGGTCCGCGCGTTGACGAAAAAAAACCGCTGGCAACGAACCAGCGGCTTTCCGATGTCCACACGCGCGCAAGCACGCCGCCGCCGGACAGGCAGCGGATCGCTTCAGCGCGTGTCTAGGAATCGGGCCGCTTGACGTTACGCCACCCGCGTCCACAAAAGTAGTTGTATGATATGGGTGTTTGCATAGAGAAAATCCCTACTCCGTTTCCGGCTTTCGCGTCAAGCCGAGGCGAATTTCTCGGGTTTCCAAAACGGCAGGAGCATGGGGACAAAACGGATGCCGCCGCGTTCCTGTTCGCTTTCCGCGACGATGAATCCCAACCGTTCGTAGGCCCGGACCGAGCCGGGAGAGGCGTTGACCGTCAGCGCTGCCGGAGCGGTGTCGCCCTGTCCGCACCGCTCAAGTGCCTGGCGCATGAGCCTGCCCCCGACCCCCTGCCCCCGACATTCGTCGGCCACGAAAAACAGGGCCACGTGGTTCCCGTTGACCACCTCGATGACTCCCACAAGGACGCCATCCAGTATTGCGGCCAGGGCAAAACCTTCCCCGTCACGGCGGGAAAAAGCATACCGGTCCAGGTAGTCATTGAACGAAACGCACCCCTGCTCCGAGAAGCCGGGCGCGACCATGGCGGCGAAGACGGCCCGGACCAGGGTCAGGGCCTCGGCCTCCCGTTCGAGGGAAAGCGGTTCAAGGGAAATTCGGTCCAGCATATCCGTCATTCACCCAGGCCGGCGATCAGCTCGGGCAGAATCTCCCCGGCCTGACCGTGCAGGGCGAAATCCATGAACCCGGTGTTCGGGGTGGGTTCCTCGTTGATTTCCACGGTCACCGCCCCGTGGTCCTTGGCCAACTGATAGAATGACGCGGCGGGCTGCACCAGATTGGAGGTCCCCACGGACAAAAACACGTCCGCCTTGCCGATCTGGTCGATGGCCAGCTTGAGGACTCCGGGGGTGAGCGGTTCGCCGAACCAGACCACGCCGGGCCGCAGCAGATGGCCGCAGACCGGGCAGTCCGGCAGCTCCGGCAGCTCGGAGAAATCCTCGCGGGCATGCGTGCAGACCGTGCAGCGCACCTGCCACAGAGAGCCGTGCATCTCGAGGATCTTGCGGCTACCCGCCCGGGCATGCAGCCCGTCAACGTTCTGGGTGATCAGAAGAAAATTCTGGATTTGCCGTTCCATGGCCGCCAGGGCCAGATGCGCAGGATTGGGTTCGCATTCGGCCACCAGCTTGCGCCGCCAGTTGTAGAACTCCCAGACAAGCTCGGGGTGTGCGGCAAAAGCGTCGGGCCGGGCCAGATCCTCGGCACGATAATGCTTCCACAGCCCGTCACGCCCCCGAAAGGTGGGCACGCCACTCTCGGCGGATACCCCCGCCCCGGTAAGGACGACCACCCGCCTGCCCCCGCTCAACAACGCCTTGACCATCTCCAATTCAGCCTGCACGCTCTCTCCAACCGTCTGTCATTGTATCCTGTTCATGGCCCAATCCTGCGCCCGGTCCGGCCTTTGCGCCGCCGGGTCGCTTGCAATCCGACCGAATAAACGTCATAGTCCGCTACTTCATTTCACAACTAGTCCCGACCACATTGCCTGAGGAGGACCCATTGGCTACTAGAACTGTCTATTACATCGAAGGTGACGGCATCGGCGCCGAAGTCTGGGCCGCTGCGCGCCCTGTCCTGAACAAGGCTGTGGAAATGGCCTACGACGGGGCCAACAAGCTCGACTGGCAGGAACTGCTGGCAGGCGAGAAGGCTTTCGCCGAGACCGGCGAGCATCTGCCCAAGGCGACCATGGACGCGCTGGCCCAGGCCGACCTGGCCATGAAAGGACCGCTGAACACGCCGGTGGGCAAGGGCTTCCGCAGCCTGAACGTCACCCTGCGCCAGGTCTTCGATCTCTATGCCTGCATCCGTCCCATCAAGTATTTCAAGGGAATCGAATCCCCGGTCAAGCGTCCCGATCTGGTCGACATGATCGTGTTCCGCGAGAACACCGAGGACCTGTACGCGGGTATTGAATATCAGTCCGGCTCCCCGGAAGCCAAGAAATTAATCGAATTTCTCGTGGACGAGTTCGGCGCGAAGATCGACATCACGGCAGGCGTGGGCATCAAGCCCATCACCCCGGCGGGCTCCAAGCGACTGGTCAGAAAGGCCCTCGACTACGCCATCACCGAAGGCAAGCCGTCCGTGACCCTGGTTCACAAGGGCAACATCATGAAGACCACCGAAGGTGGCTTCCGTGCCTGGGGCTATGAACTGGCCGAGGAAGAGTACAAGGGCAAGGTCGTCCGCGAAGGCGACGAAGGCGAAGGCGTCATCATCAAGGATCGCATCGCCGACGCCATGTTCCAGAACGTGCTGATGTACCCCGAGCAGTACTCGGTCATCGCCACCACCAACCTGAACGGCGACTACATCTCCGATGCTCTGGCCGCGCAGGTGGGCGGACTCGGTCTGGCCCCCGGTGTGAACATGGGCGAAAAGCTGGCCTTCTTCGAGGCCACCCACGGCACCGCCCCGACCATCGCGGGCAAGGACCTGGCCAACCCCGGTTCCCTGCTGCTGTCCGGTGCCATGATGCTGGAACACATCGGCTGGCACGAGGCTGCCGCGCTGATCCACGCCTCGGTGGAAAAGACCCTGGCCGCCAAGAAGGTCACCGTGGACCTCGCCTCCCAGATCAACGGCTCCACCCAGGTGGGCTGCAAGGAATTCGGCGAAATCCTGCTGGCCAACCTGTAACCGCCCGTTTATCAGAACATTCCCGGCGGGCCGCGACCATTCGTCGCGGCCCGCCGTTGTTTTTTCGGTTGACTCCTTCCCGCTCCCCGTCTTGACCCGCACCCCCCTCTTGGCTACCTTGATGCATGGCGGAAACTGTTTTTCAGGCCGGGCCACGCGCCCGCCAAGATCGCCCGTCCCGCCACGAGACGCCGACCCTTCGGATTCCCGCCTCCCCGGCAGCCCGGGGGCCCATACTCCACCAGACCCGCAAAAGGAGTCGAATCATGCCTCAACATACCCCTGAAATCACTGAAACCGGACAATGCACCGACTGCAACGGCGCGGACAGCCTGCTTGCCACCCTGGTGAACAACGGCGTGGACGTCTGTTTTGCCAACCCCGGCACCTCGGAAATGCACTTTGTCTCCGCCCTGGACCGTATCCCCGGCATGCGCGGCGTGCTCTGCCTGTTTGAGGGCGTGGCCACGGGTGCGGCGGACGGCTATGCCCGGATGACCGGCAAGCCCGCCTGCACCCTGCTGCACCTCGGGCCCGGCTTCGCCAACGGCATGGCCAACCTGCACAACGCGCGCAAGGGCCAGTCCCCGGTAATCAACATCGTCGGCGATCACGCCACCTACCACGAGCGCTACGACGCGCCCCTGACCTCCAACGTCGAGGGCTTTGCCGAGGCCATATCCCACTGGGTCCGCCGCCCGCGCAGCCCGCGTACGGTGGCCCTGGATACCGCCGAAGCGGTCCGCGCCGCGCGCACGGCACCCGGCCAGGTAGCCACCCTGATCCTGCCGGCGGACACGGCCTGGCTCCCGGCCGAACGTCCCGCGCCCGCGCTGGAGGCGCCCAAGCCGGCACCGGTGTTTCCGGATGCCATCGAGGCGGCGGCCAAGGCCCTGACCAACGGCAAGAAAACCGCGATCCTCATGCGTGGTTCCGTGCTCTGGGGAGATGGGCTCAACGCGGCCGGATGCGTGGCGGCCAAGACCGGAGCCACCCTGTTCTGCGACACCTTCACCCCGCGTATGCGCTCCGGTGCAGGCGCGCCCGTGGTCGAACGGCTGCCGTATCGGGGCAAGGACGTTCTGGCCAGACTCGACGAGTTCGAGCAACTCCTGCTCGTGGGCGCGGAACCGCCGGTATCCTTTTTCGCCTACCCTGAACAGGAGAGCTGGCTGACACCGCCCCACTGCGCCATCATGACCCTGGCCCACCCCAGCGAGGACGGAAACACCGCGCTCATCGATCTGGCCGGTGCGGTGGACGCGTCGCCCGAATGCACCTTGCTTCCGCTTGATCCGCCTGCCCTGCCCGAAGACGGGCCGCTAACCGCCAAGGAAGCCCTGAGAATAGTGGCCGCGCTTCTGCCTGATAACGCCATCGTCGCGGACGAGGGCATCACCTCGACCCTGCCCTACGCCAACATCCTCGCCACGGCAGCTCCCCACGACTATCTGGCCCTGACCGGCGGCGCCATCGGCGGGGTCATGCCGCTGGCCACCGGTGCCGCCGTGGCCGCGCCCGGCCGCAAGGTGGTCTGCCTGGAAGGCGACGGCAGCGCCATGTACACGGTTCAAGCCCTGTGGACCCAGGCCAGGGAAAAACTGGACGTGGTCACCGTGCTCTATGCCAATCGCTCGTACGCGGTGCTCAATCAGGAACTCAAGCTGGTCCGGGCCGCATCCAAGGGGGACAAGGCCCTGTCCCTGCTCGACCTGCACGACCCGGCCCTCGACTGGGTGCGCCTGGCCGAAGGCATGGGCGTTTCGGCCGTGCGCGCCGAGACCAACCAGCAGTTTGCCGACGCCCTCAAGGACGCCCTGAACGCCAAGGGTCCCCGGCTCATCGAAGCCATCATCTAACACCCCACCCGGCGGGCCGGGACAGAACTCCCCGGCCCGCCCTCTTCCGCAATTTTCCCCTATAGCATGGCATAAGACATGCATTGCTCTCCGACAAAGCGCACCCGGTAGTCCGAGCGTACAAGGAGAGCACGCATGTACCTGAAAGAGCTGCAAAGAAACTGGAATACATTTGGCCAGGAAGACCCGCTCTGGGCCGTGGCTTCATCTCCTGATAAAATCAATAATGCTTGGGATGTACAGGATTTTTTCAACACAGGCACCGGCCACGTCAACCATGTTGTCGCCTGGATGGAGGCCAACGGCTTTCCCAAGGGGAGGAACTCCGCGCTGGACTTCGGTTGCGGAGTCGGGAGATTGACGCAGGCATTGTGCGCCCATTTCAAGACCTGCGTGGGAGTGGACATCGCGCCGTCCATGCTGGCCAAGGCCAAGGAGTTCAACAAATTCGGGATGCGTTGCGTCTATCGGCTCAACGAGGCCGAAGACCTCGCCCTGTTCCGTGACCAGAGCTTTGATCTGGTCCACACCGCACACGTGCTCCAGCACATACGCCCACAGGTGGGAGTCCGGTATATTGCCGAGTTCATCCGTGTGCTCAAGCCGGGCGGACTGGCCGCCTTCCACTGCCCCAGCGCCAACGCCGTGTTCGCCTACCCCGAGGAAGGCCTTGCCTGCGCCCTTTCGTACCGGGCCGATGTCCCGGCACTGTCCATGGAGCATGGCACCAAACTGACCGTGCCCGTTACCGTGACCAATACCGGCGAGCATCCCGTCGGCATGGACAAACAGACCAATGCGCCCGTACGCCTGGTCCATCACTGGTTGAACATCGACACCGACGAGATAGTCCAAAACCACGGCAGGCAGAACCTGCCGCAGACCGTGCTTGCCCCGGGCGATTCCGTTGACATGGACTACCAGGCGGCATCTCCGGCTCAACCCGGCAAATACATGCTGGCCATCACTGTTCTGGACTATTTCGGCAAGGCCATGACAAACCCCGAAGAAGCTCAGTTTGCCATACCGGTACTAGTCGCTCCCGCCCCGAAACGGCCCGAGTCGAAGACGCCTCTGGCGGCCATACGCCCCTATAGTGAAACCCACGCCATCCCGGTTGAAACGGTAGAGCACGTGGTCAAAATGGCTGGAGGCAGAATCGTCGAAGTCAAATCCCAGCAGCAACTGCCGGGGGGACAGGTCAGTTCCATGTATTACGCCACGCGCTGATGTCGTTTTATTGCATGCTTCTCCCTGGTTCCGAGTACCAATTTCCGTTTTAGACCTTGCGAAAACCTTGGCTCTTTACTAAGTGAAAGCCATGCCTGAAAAAGATAAACGCATTCTCATCCTGGGCGTCGGCAACATCCTGTTCACCGACGAGGGATTCGGCGTCCGGGTGGCTGAGGATCTCGAACAAAAATACGAGTTTTCCGACAATGTCACCGTTCTTGACGGCGGCACCCTGGGCCTCAAGCTCATGGGACCGATCATGGAGTCGGACCACCTGATAATAGTGGACATCGTGCTCAACGACGGCGAACCGGGCAAGATTTTCCGTCTGCTCGGGGAGGATCTGAACAAGGCATGCGCCTTCAAGAATTCCCTGCACCAGACCGACTTGCTCGATACGCTGGCCCAGTGTAGCATCATAGGAAACGTGCCGGACGAGGTCATCCTCTTCGGCATCGAACCGCTCAACTACAAGGACATGTCCGCCGCCCTGTCGCCGGAACTCGAAGCCAAGCTCCCAGAAATGGAAGCCCTGGTCCTTGAAGAAGTGAAGGCAGCCGGTGCCACCTAC
Source organism: uncultured Pseudodesulfovibrio sp. (assembly GCF_963662885.1). Lineage (NCBI taxonomy): Bacteria > Pseudomonadati > Thermodesulfobacteriota > Desulfovibrionia > Desulfovibrionales > Desulfovibrionaceae > Pseudodesulfovibrio > uncultured Pseudodesulfovibrio sp. Next base: position 656,688 of record NZ_OY760055.1, on the reverse strand, counting down.
ACCCTTCGGACGGACAAGAACCCCGCAACGGAGAAGATTTATGTGCCTCGCGATACCAGCAGAAATTATTGACATCAGTGACGGCGTCGCCACCTGCAAAGTGGGGGAAGGCGACACCACGGTCCAGGCGTCCATCATGCTCATGGACGAGGAAGTGGCGCTGGGCGACTACATCATCATCCACGCCGGATTCGCTCTGCGCAAGCTCGACCCCAAGGAAGCTCAGGAGACCCTGAAAATCCTGCGCGACATGGTCGAACTGGTGGGAGGCGAAGGCTATCACCACGAGATGCTCTAGCCGTCTATCAATCGAATCGAAAAGGCCCGGAACGCAATGCGTTCCGGGCCTTTTTCGTTATCCGTCATCTGCTGGAATCCATTCGGATGGACAATACCCGCGAGTGGGCGACTTCCGCTCGTCCGGTTAGTGGGACACGCTTTTGGAAAAGATATTTATGACCGCCACTCCGGCCACGATAAGCCCCATGCCGAGCATGGCCGGAAGATCCAGGGACTGTTTGTAGATGATCGCTCCTGACAGACCGATAAGGACGATGCCCAGCCCCGCCCAGATGGCGTAAGCGACGCCATGGGGATGGTTCTAAGGACCAGAGCGAGGAGATAAAAGGCCAAACCATACCCGACGACCACCAACAGACTCGGCCCCAGCCTGGTGAACCCCTCACTCGACTTGAGCGCAGTGGTGCCGATAACTTCGCTGATGATGGCCAGGGCCAGATAGATGTATCCCATGAAAACTCCGATAGGTCGTCAGGCCCGCTGCTTTTTGCCGGGCAAAAACGAGGACCGCAAAAACGAGGGGCTGGCAAAGGCCAGTGGGTTGCGGAGAACGAGGTCGGGCAGGATATGGTACCAGCGATAGCCGAGTCCGTGGAAATAGTCGCGGGCACGATCCAGATGCCCGGTTTCCCTGGCCGCGTGCAAAGCGGCATCCCGCTGACAGCGAGAACGGGCCACGGGTTTCAGAATACGCTCGCTAAAGCCGTACTTGAGGAGCATGGCCTTGATCCGGCGGTACTCCCTATGCCGCGATACCCCGTCTGCCATGGCGAAAAAGGCGACCACCAGCCAGCATACGCCCCACCAGCACAACGCAGCCCCACCGGGCACGTCGCCCGAGACCCACTGCGCAACCCCGGCCCCCTTCAACGCAAAGGCGGCCAGCAACGCACCGGTCCCGGTCATGTAAGGCCACGGCGCGGCCTTCACATACCGCGCCCCACGCCCGATAACGCCTAATCTTTCCTCTCTTCGCATACCAAAATGCGTAGCCAACAACCACCGAAAGGTCAAACGCGCCCTCACTCATTTCGGCCCCCCCCCCCAAACTTCTCTCGCCGCATCAGCGACTTGGGTGGAGCAGCCATCCAACAGCGAAGCCCCCCTACCCCTCACCGAGCAACTTCCCCTCCCCTGCGCCACGCCCACCCCCGCGTCCACACGCAGCGAGGCTTCGCAGAGTGGGTCAGCCGTGCATTTCCCGAGGGGAGCTTTGACCGCAGCGTAGTTGGCCTACGTGAGGATCAAATCCACCCTCGGGAAATGTGCGGATAGCCCGCTATCCGAAGCCGCCGCAGGTACTAAAAAAAGAGGCCCGACATAAGCCGGGCCTCTGTTTTTTCAGCGCGTAAGCGCCTGCCGTGACTACAGGACGCGGAACTTTTTGACGTTACCGGTCTTGTTGTCGATGACGTGCACGCCGCAGGCGATGCAGGGGTCATAGGAGTGGACGGTACGCAGGATCTCGACCGGGCGTTCCGGATCGGCGATCGGGGTGTTGTCCAGCAGGGCCTCTTCAGTGGGGCCAGGCAGGTTGTTGTCGCAGCGGGGACCGAGGTTCCAGGTGGACGGGACCACGAGCTGGAAGTTGTCGATCTTGCTGTCCTTGATGTCGATCCAGTGGCTCAGGCCGCCGCGGGGAGCGTTGACGAAACCAACGCCCTGCGCTTCGGCGGGCATGTCCCAATCCTTGCAGATGTCGAGGTTGCCCTTGGCGATGTTCTCCTTCAGATCGTTGACCATGTCTTCGGTCTTCAGGCAGGTGATCAGGCACTCGATACCGCGGGCGCCGGTGCGGCCCAGGGTGGAGAAGAGGGCCTCGGGGCCGACTTCCAGTTTGCCGAGCACGAAGTTGACGTACTTGACGAACTCGGGATGACCCAGGCCGTAGTTGACCAGGCAGGTAGCCAGGGGACCAACTTCGGTGGATTTGCCATCGTAGCGGGGAGCCTTCATCCAGGAGTACTTGGCCTTGTCGTCCAGGCTGGTGTACATCGGGTCGGTCACGCCGGCGTAGGGATGCTTCGGAGAACCATCCTTGTACCAGGAGTGCTTCACGTGCTCTTCGATCTTGGTCGGATCAAAGGCCTGAACGTCGGAGATCTTGCGATCGAAGATGACGCCGGGCTTGATGTACCGGGAGTTCAGGTCGGCCTCGCCGCCCTGCGCCGGGTATTCGCCGAAGCTCATGAAGTTGGTGGTGCCGCCGATGGAAGCCCAATCCTTGTAGTAACCGGCAACAGCGATGAGGTCCGGGATGTAGCAGTCAAGGATGAAGTCCTTGATGTCGGCGTACAGGGCCAGGAAGTCATTGATGTACTTGTCGGTCAGACCTTCGTAACAGGACACGCCACCCATGACGGTGAACTGGGTGTGCGGGTTCTTGGCACCGAACACCGCCATGGCACGAGCGGCCTTGACCTGCAGATGCAGGGCGTTCAGGTAGTGGTTGGTGGCAAGCAGGTTCACCTCGGGCGGCAGGACGTAAGCCGGGTGGCCGCCGAGGAAGTAAGCGTTGGTGAAGATGCCCAGACGGCCGGACTCGACGATACCCTTGACGGTGTCCTTGGTCTTCTGAAGGTCTTCCTTGGAGGAGACGATCTTGGGATCGGGGCGCACGGTCTTGGCGACGGCGGCGGCGATTTCAGCGGTCTTGTTGACGTCGGCGGACAGACAGCCGGTGACGTCGACGAAGTCCAGGGCATGCAGATGATAGAAATGCACGATGTGGTCATGCATGAACTGAGCGGCCAGCACCAAGTTACGGATGATGGTCGCGTTGTGGGGCAGTTCCTTGTCTACGCCGACGGCGTTGTCGACGCAGCGGATGGAAGCGAGCGCGTGCACGTAGGTGCAGACGCCGCAGGAGCGCTGGGTGAAGTGCTGTGCATCGCGGGGATCACGGCCTTTCAGGATGATCTCCAGACCGCGGAACAGCTGGGAGCTGCTGCGGACGTCAACGATTTTGCCATCTTCGACCACGGCCTCAATGCGAAGGTGACCCTCGATCCTGGTGACCGGATCAACTACGACATCGTGTTTCCCATGCGCCATCGGGGCGGCTTTAGGGGAGCAACCAGACATATTGTATCCTCCTTAAGAATTCTGATTCTGTCTGCGTTAGTTGGACGAAACCCTTACGGACCGCCGACTACATGTCGGTGAGGTCGGCGTAGAAGTAGGATTCGCCATCCCAGTCGGCGCCGTCCCAGAAATCAGGCTGCGAGCAGCCGATGCAGGGATGACCGGACTGGACAGGCCAGTTGTACTGGTTGAACTTGACCGTGGGGCAGTTGTTGAAGGTCTCGGGACCACGACAACCGAGTTTACGCAGACACCAGCCCTTGCGGGCTTCTTCGGAACCGAAGGAAGGTGCGAATTCGTCCATGTCGAAGTGCTCCTGCCTCGGGCAGTTGTCATGCACGGTCTCGCCGAAGAACAGGGTCGGACGACCAGCGTCGTCGAGGTCGGGCAGACCCTTGGTGAGGAAGTGCACGATGGTACCGACCAGGTTGTACGGGTTCGGCGGGCAGCCGGGCACGTTGATGAACGCCTTGCCCGGGAACAGTTCGCCGACGCCCTTGGCAGCGGTCGGGTTCGGAGCGGCCTTCTGCACACCGCCGTAGGCGGCGCAGGTGCCGTAAGTGATCGTAGCGCTGGCAGCGTTGACGACCTTGGTGGTGGTCTCCAGCATGGTGTGGCCACCGACCTTGCCGTGCGCACCGGCTTCGTTGGCGGTGCCGGCCGGAGCGGTCGGAACGCCACCTTCGATAACGGCCACGAAGTTGCCGTTGTTGACAGTATCCCACAGAGCCTTCTCTGCGGCATGACCCGCCGCCGCCATGATGGTCTCATGGTAGTTCAGCGAGATGTAGTCCAGGATGAGAGCGTCGATGTAAGGCTCGACAGTCCTCAGGATGGATTCGGAACAACCGGTACATTCGGCGTTGTGCAGCCAAATGACGTCGGGCCTGTTGTCAGCTGTGAGGGCTTCGGCGACTTTCGGAGCGAAAGCCGGACCCATGCCCATCACTGCGGCCACGGTTCCGCAGAACTTCATGAAATCACGGCGAGTGACGCCGCGTTTTTCCAGCCGTTCCACGGCTCCTTCCTTGCCATGACCTACGGAAAATTTCATAGAACACCTCCGTAATAAAATGAGTCTGTTATGACGGAGAACACCGTTATTCCCGCCATAACCGTCGGGCACGAACCCGAACTCGGACCTAAACCGTCTCTTTGCCACGATTAACAAAAACGTGACACGATTAACATTCTTTTTCCGAGTTCGTGCTATAACCCCCCGGAAAAATTAATTAACAAAGTCGTAGCGCGCTTTACAAACAAAATCAATAGGCAACTTTAAAAAACTTTCAAGCGAATCGGCAAGCTAGGGGAATTGACGACAACACGTGACAAAAATCACAGAATGCCCTGCCACCGGGGCTTGGCGGCTGTTCAGACGGTCTTCACACCCCCTTCATAGAACACCCGTTTGCCTCCTTCGGTGAGTCCGTTTCGGACCCAACAAAGCGACCTGCCAAACAATAATTGATAACATTCTTCCACTTGGACTATATTTGGGCTAAAACAGAGACGAATCAGTAATCCTGAGGAGGATCTTCCAATGGCCGTCATCATTGATCTTTCCATATTCCCACTGGACAAAGGCGGCTCCGGCCTGAGCGCCTATGTCTCCCGCGCACTCAACGTCATCAAACAATCCGGCCTGAAGTACCGCCTCTGCCCCATGGGCACCAGTATCGAAGGTGAATGGGACGAGGTCATGAAAGTGGTCGACGCCTGTTACCGAGAACTGGAGAAGGATTCGGACCGGCTGTACATGACCATTAAAGTGGACGCCCGAAAGGGACGGCGAGATGGCATGGACCAGAAACTCCACAGCGTGGAAAGCAAGCTGGCCTAGGTCCCACAGCCCATGGTCCAGTCCCCGGAGAAAAAGGCCGAGAAGGTCGCCGAAAGATCCCCACTGCCGCCCGGGGGGATCAACCCCAGGTCCCTGATCTTCAAGTTCCTGGTGCGCATACTGCCCCCCCTGCTGGTGGGCATTCTCCTGCTCATGCTTGTGCTCGCCCACTACGCCCGCAACGACATCATGATCAAAATCGACACCGATGTCGGCGTCTTCGCCACGGCGACCACACGCGTACTGGACGGCCTTTTGTGGAACTACCAGACAGAGGAAATAGTCAGCTCACTGGCCACCATCTCGAGCAATCCAGCCATGCTCGGAGCCGAGATATACGACCAGGACGGCAACCTGTTTCTGTCCTACGGCATAACTCCCGAGGATCATGTCAGCGGGCTCAAGACGCTGTGGCGGGACATCTACCGGCGCATGCCGGATGGCACTCGTGTGGACATGGGCAGGCTGGCCATCCACTACACATACGTCTTTGCCGAAAAACAGTTCCGTCAACACTTCCTGCTCCAGGCGTTCCAGATTCTGCTGGTCATCGTGGTCACCCTGAGCGGCGCCGTATACGCCTTCAACCGAACCGTGAGCCGCCCGCTCAAGGCATTGCTCGTGGCCATCCGCACCACCCGGGAGTCCGGCCGCTGGACCGAGTCCAAATGGCAAAGCGACGACGAGATCGGCGAGGTCATCGACGCCCACAACAGCATGCTCAGGCATATCGCGGGCAAGGAGGCGGCCCTGGCCGACAGCGAGAAGCGCTATCGGCAGCTCTTCGAAAACGCCCTGGTGGGCATCTACGTGGTCCGGCCCGACGGATGGGCCGTGGAAGCCAACAAGACCGTGGCCAATATTCTGGGATTCAATTCCACTTCCCAGGTCTCCAAAATCAATGTTCTCAACCACTACGTGGACCCCGAGGAGCGAGAAAAACTCTGGAGCATTCTCAACAGGGACGGCGTGGTATCCAGATTCCGCATTCGGATGCGCCGCCTGGACGATACGATCATCTGGGCGGAGTTGTCCGGACGCCTGAATGCGGACCGGACATTCAACGGCATCGTCCAGGATGTCACCGAACAGGTGGAGGCGGAACAGGCCGTGGAGGAACGCGACGAACTGCACCGCGCCTTCTTTGAGGAGAACAAGGCGGTCATGATCATGCATGACCCGCTGGACTCGACCATTCAGTTCGTCAATCCGGCGGCCTGCAACTACTACGGCTATTCCCATGAGGAAATGACCTCCATGACCATCCGCCAGCTGGACTGCATGAGCGACGAGGAGCTGTACCAGGAGCTCAAGGAGGCGGCCGAAGAGCGGCGCGGCTATTTCAAGCAGGTACACACGCTCAAGGACGGCACACGACGGGACGTGGAGGTCTTCACCGGACCGGTCTCGCTGGGGCATCGCCAGCTCCACTACTCCATCGTCCACGACGTCACCGAAAAACGGCGGCTGGAGACCCGGTTGCAGCGCATGGCCACCCGGGATCAGTTGACCGGCGCGCACAACCGCCACGCATTTTTCCAGCAGGCCAAGAACGAACTGGAACGGGCCAAGCGATTCGGCCACAGTCTGGCCGTACTCATGTTCGACCTCGACCATTTCAAGAACATCAACGACTCCTATGGACATGCCACCGGTGACGAGGTCCTGCGCACCTTCGCCCTGCGCTGTCGTGGCGGCTTCCGCCAAAGCGACATTTTCGCCCGCCTGGGCGGGGAGGAATTCGCCGCCCTGCTGGTGGAGACCAACATGGAGCAAGCCATGGAAGCCGCCGAACGGTTCCGGAACATGGCCGCAACCAGACCCATCCCAACCGATACAGGGGACCTGACCGTGACCGTATCCATCGGGGTGGCCTCCCTGACCGATGAGGATTCCATTACTGAACTGCTCAAACGCGCGGACGACGCCTTGTACAAGGCCAAGCAATCGGGCCGCAACTCGGTGGTCCGCTTATGACCGCCCAGCCGTCCCGGACAATCGTCATCCACGGGACCGAGAGGAACTGACCAGTGTCCATGATCACCCAGCAGAACGTCCAGTTGAAGCAGGTCTCGCGCGGCAACTACCTGATGCGCAACGTCCTCAAATACAACATGGTCTTCAACGAAGGCAGCAAGGGTGACGCCGCCTACATTCTGACCGAAGGAAAAATCGAGATCTCCAAGACCATCGAGGGGCGCAAGAAGGTTTTCGCCATCCTCAAGCCCATCTCGATCTTCGGCGAGATGGCCCTGTTTCTGAGTGAAGGCGTACGCACGGCCACAGCCATCGCCCTGGAGGACTCCAAGGTCATCGTGGTCACCCGCGACGACCTGGACGAGTTCATGCGCGAGTCGCCCAAGGTCATCGCCTCGATCATCAACGTTCTGGTTAACCGGCTGCAATCCACCACACGCAAGGCCATGAAGGCGCCGTCCGTGGGGCTGGGCGTGGTCCGCATCCTGGATCTCTTCTCCACCTGCGGCAAATACGAGCTGAAATACGACGCCACGATCAGAACCCTGGCCGAGACCTTTGTGACCACCCCGGACAAGATCGAACAATATATCCAAGGGCTGGCCGACCAGGAACTCCTGGTCGTGGGCCGTGACGCTGCAGACAATCGCATCATCCGCATCCGCGAACGGGACATGCTCGCCGCGGTCATGCAGCAACAGGAGTAGGCGGAGTGGACGATTTTCTGAGCATCGAACTGACCACCGAGCGCTGTCAGTTGCGTCCGTGGCGGATGGAGGACATCCCTCTCATTCCATCCGTGGCCAACACCCGGAAAATATCCTGGAATACCAGCTTCAAATTCCCTCATCCCTTTGACGAGGCCGCGGCGGAGCGGATGGTCTACTGGGGTCGGGAAGGCGCAGGAGAAGACAAATGGCAGTTCGCGATATTCCTCGACGGTGAACTCGCTGGCAGTTGCGGAACCATTCGGGGCACGGATGTGGAGGCCCACACCGCCACGGTTGGCTACTGGCTGTCCCCAGCCCACTGGGGCCAGGGGCTGGCCACCGAGGCGGTCGGCGAGTTAGTACGGTTCATGCGCGATCAGACGGTCATCGAACAGCTCACGGCCACCTGTTTCGGTTGGAACCCGGCATCAAGGCGGGTGCTGGAAAAAACGGGATTCCGGCAGGAAGGACTGCGCCGGGGCGTTGTCCGCAAGTGGGGAAAACTGACCGACCTGTGGATATACGGACTGCTGCTCTAGTCCAGCGCCACCAGCTCCAGATCGCCCCAGGCGGCCACCTTGGCGTCATACTGGGCAAAGACCCCGTCCAGGCCGTGGTTGGCCAGTTCGCGCGCCCGTTTGAGCACCCTGTCCATGTCCTTTTCCGAACCCAGCATGTTGCACAGCGCCGTGGCCGCCGCGTCGGCGAACCGGGCGTCCTTGGCGCGCACGGCCACCAGGTCGCCGGAGCCGAGGCTCAGGGAATGGCCTATGGTCCCGCTGGACGCGCACAGGGCCACGGGAAAGGCGTCTGCTTCAATGCGCAGCCCTACCGAGGCCCCTGATTCCGGGTCGGCCAGCAGGGCCACCACCCGTTCGCGCGTGGAGCGCAAATAGGTGTCCCCGCCGTTTTCCACCAAAAGATTCCGACTCCGCGTCCCGAACTCCTCTGCCACAGCCTGAGCCACCGCCCCGGCCACGGCGGCCATGGGCCCCACTCCGCACGGCCGCGCCGCTGCCGCCATGGCCTGGACGATGTCGGGCGCGCTGTCCGGCACCTCAACGGGCACGAGGCTCTCGGCAAACTCGGGATGGAACATGATCCAGTTCTTGATCTCGCCGCGCACCTTGGACACGTAGGCGGCGATCTCCTCGCGCAGGTCAAGCTCGGCCACCACAAGCAGATCGGTCTGCTCCACGGCCACCTGGAACCGCACTTCCCCATCCCGAGGATGGACCATGCGCCGGTAGCCCCGTTCGGCGGAAAGATGTTTCCCGGCCATCACCAAGCCCTCCAAGCCGATGTTCCAAACAAGGAACAACATACGAACACAGTTAAGAACAACCTATCCACATCAACCCCCAAAACGCACAGGCAACGCACCGACAAGGAACACCTTTTCCACAGACGAGACCTAAAACGGTAAGGGGAAGCTTGAAAGGGGAAAAACGCGGTCAGGCGCGCATCTCCCTAGAATCCCTGGTCTTCGTTGATGAGAACGATTTTGATGCGCCCTTTGGGGAAGGACTTTTCCGTGATCGTCCAGACGTTACAGATACGGTCAGGCGAAGCGCAGTCCATGCAATAGCCGGTCTTGACGCAGGGAGTCTTCATGTTCAGCCGCATGGTGTTGACCGGGGCAACGTATTCCTTGATGCGCTCCATGGCCCTTTCCAGATCGGTCACGAGCTTGTTTCGGCCGATGAGCAGAACAACGTTGCGCGGACCATAGGTGATGGCTCCGACGCGGTTGCCGATCATGTCGAGGTTGACCAAATGGCCGTCCTCGGTCACGGCGTTGGTTCCGGCAAAGAAACAGTCCACAAGCAGCGCCTGACGCCGCAGCTCATTCTTGTCCTCGGCGGAAAGGTTCTTGTCCCAGGTGTCCAGGGCCTCATAGTCAGGGCTGTCGCGCAAGTACTCGTAGAGGCCGGAGGAGGCAAACGTGGCGGACCCGCCCCAGGAGACGGTCTTGGGCTTGATCTCGGGCAGAATCTCGTTGATCACCACCTCGCGCGCTCCGTCCAGGGAGTCGGCCATGCGCACGTCAAAGCCGTTTTTCTCGAGCTGCTCCGCCAGATCGGTGAGATGCAGATTCCAGTAGTTGTCCATGGGCTTGTCCATAATGCCTCCGTATATTACTCATTAAGAAAGGGTTGTGCAGCAATTTGGAAAATGGTCGATTTTTCACTCGCCAAGCGGTGAAAAAGCTTGTAGCAGAAAACCCGCCCGGCCGGAAGCGGGTCCGCTGCGACCTGGATAAATTTCAGCTTGACGGTCACAGGGCCACCGGTTATATGCTTCCGTTCAACGCAACTTTCAGTAAATTTTACTCTTCAGGAGATCACAGATATGAAACGTACTTACCAGCCCAGCAAATGCCGTCGCAAAAGAACCCACGGTTTCCTGGTGCGTTCCCGCACCAAAAATGGTCGCAAGGTGCTTGCCCGCCGCCGCGCCAAAGGTCGTAAGAGATTAGCCGTCTAGCTTGGAACAAGGAGCGCCGGCTGCTCAGAAGCCCTGAATTCACCGCTTGTTACGAGCAGGGCAAGAAGCATTTCACGAAGAGTTTCATCCTGTTTCTGTACAAGCGCAGCACCCCTGAGGGCGGTATCCGCCTGGGGCTGACTGTCAGTAAGAAGATGGGACACGCAGTGGCGCGCAACCGTATAAAGAGGGTGGTGCGCGAGTATTTCAGGCTGCATCAATTCGATTTTGATTTGCCTCTGGATATCGTCGTAGTTCCGAAGCGGAACCTTGAGGCCAAGCAGCTGACCCTCGCCCTCGCCACAGAAGAGTTTACCCCGCTTTTGAGCCGCCTGTGCTCAAAAGCGGCGGCCTCTTAGAGAGGAAATGATGCGCTCACTATTCCTGGCGCTCATTTGGTTATACCAAAAACTCATCTCCCCCTTGCTGCCGCAGGCTTGCAGGTTCTACCCGTCGTGCTCCGAGTACGCGCGGGAAGCCCTGATCCGCCACGGAGCTTTCAAGGGGAGCCTTCTTACGCTTTGGCGTCTCCTTCGTTGCCAGCCTCTATGCCGCGGGGGATTTGACCCCGTCCCGGCCGTTTGGCCCGATTCCAAAACCAAAGCGAGATTCACCCCATGGAGAAGAAGGAGCAAATCCGTCTTGTAATTGCCCTGGTCCTGAGTTTTATTGTCCTCTTCGGATGGCAGTACATCATGGGTCCTTCGGCGGAACAAAAAGCGGAAATGGCCCGCAAGGCCGCCGAGGCCGAGCAGAAGACGGCCGCCCTTACCCAAAAGACCCAAGACGCAGCCGGCGCCACCACGGAAGCTGCTCCCGTTCCCGAATTCGTTCCCACCGACGGCGTGTCCGTCAAGGTGGATACCCCTCTTTACACCGCCGTTTTCAACTCCCAGGGCGGTGTGCTCGAAAAGTTCATCCTCAAGCAGTATCGCGAGACCATCGAAAAGGATTCCCCGTTCGTTGATCTGGTCGGCACCGAAGCCTTTTCCAAAGGACCGCTCGGCCTGATCCTGACCCTGAACGACAAGGAATACCACACCTGGAAGCGCGGCAAGTGGGCCTTCACTGGTTCCGACCTGAACCTGATCGAGGGTGAGGGAACCCAAACCCTGACCTTCACCGGCCAGGTGGACGGCTACCACATCGAACGGGTCCTGACCTTCCACGCCGACTCCTACCTGATCGACGAGTCGTCCACGGTCACCAACCTGACCGGCACCGGAGCCGAAGGCGCCCTGTCCTTCACCGCCGCCGCCAAGTCCATGTCCGACGAGAGCGACCGCTACAACCCGACCCGCGTGGCCTACCTGACCAAGGACACCCGTAAGGAGTTGAGCGACCGTGACGACCTTCGCGAGGAAGGCCTGTCCGCTCCCGCCGACCTCAAGTGGGGGGCTATCGAGTCCAACTACTTCCTGTTCGCCGTCATGCCCAAGACCGAGGACGCGTCCCTGTCCGCGGGCATGCAGGGTGATATCTTCCGCATGGCCGTGACCGACAAGGCCACCTTCATGCCCAACGTGGCCAAGACCCTGCGGACCTCCTATTTCATCGGCTCCACGGACCGCAAGATGCTGTCCCAGATGCCCAATGAACTGTCCGATGCGGTTAACTTCGGCTGGTTCGACTTCCTGGCCAAACCGCTGCTGGTGGCCCTGAACTTCTTCTACGGCTACATCGGCAACTACGGCGTGGCCATCATCATCCTGACCATCATCATCAAGCTGATCTTCTGGCCTCTGTCCCAGAGAAGCTACGCTTCCATGGAAAAGATGAAGAAGCTTCAGCCCATGGTCGCCAAGCTGCGCGAGAAGTACGGCGACGACAAACAGCGCCTCAACCAGGAGACCATGGCCCTGTACAAGACGTACAAGGTCAATCCCATGGGTGGCTGTCTGCCGATGGTCGTACAGATTCCCGTCTTCTTCGGCCTCTACAAGGCCCTGCTCGGCGCGGTCGAACTGCGGCACGCCCCGTTCATCGCCCATCTCCCGTTCACCGACCTGCCCTGGCTGGCCGACCTGTCCGCCAAGGACCCGTACTACATCTCGCCGATCATCATGGGCGCGTCCATGTTCCTGCAGCAGCGGATGACCCCGAGCACCGGCGATCCCACGCAGCAGAAGATCATGCTCTTCATGCCGCTGGTCTTCACTTTCATGTTCCTGCAGTTCCCGTCCGGCCTGGTCATCTACTGGCTCTTCAACAACCTCCTGTCCATCGGACAGCAGTTGATGATCGCCAGAAAATCCAAGGCATCGGCCGCCGCGAGCAACGACTAACGCCACCGGGGGGCTTCATCACCCCGGCACGAAAAGGATACGAAAATGAGTGACTTCAAAGAATTCCAGGGGAAGGACCTGGACGAAGCGATTGAAAGCGCATGTGACTACTTCAATCTGCAGCGCGACCGGCTGGAAATAGAAATCCTGTCCGGCGGCTCTTCGGGCATCTTCGGCCTCATGGGTGTGAAGAAAGCCAAGGTCCAGGCCCGTCCCCGAGCCCAGGTGAACGCCACCGACATCCTCAATGGGGAGCAAAAGCAGGCCAAGCCCAAGCGCGATCCCAAGCCCAGGCGCGAGGAAAAGGCTCCCGCCGCCGTCGAGATCGTGGAAGAGACGATCGAGATCGTGGAGGAAACGATTGAAATCATCGAGGATGAGCCCAACGGCAACGTCATCCCCGTGGAAGAATACAACGACATCAACGGCAACGTGGCCGCACCTGAACCTGCCGACGACGCTCCGGCGCGCAAGCCCCGCGACAAGAAGCCCCGCCAGCCCAAGGGTGAGAAGCGAGGCCGCGAGCGCAAGCCGCGCGAACGCAAGCCCCGTGAACCGCGTGAACCTCGCGAGCCGCGTGAGCAGCGTGAACCCCGCGAACCGCGTGAGGAACGTCCGCGTACCGATATGTCCGAGTTCGACCCGGCTCTGTTGGAACAGGCCGTGCGCGAAGTCATGGCCGAACTCTTGACCCCGATCGTTGGCGAGACCACCGTGGAGGTCACCCTGGAGTCCGACCGCGTAAAGGTCTTCATCGACGACGAGGAGAACTCCGGTCTGATCATCGGTCGCGAGGGACAGACCCTGTCCTCCATCCAGTATCTGGTCAACAGACTGGTCTCCCGCAAGATGGAAGCCTCCGTGCGCATCCAGGTGGACACCGGCGACTACCGCGAGCGTCAGGACGACAAGCTCCGGCAGATCGCCTGGCACCTCGCCGAAAAGGCGGACAGCCTGGGCCGGACCCAGTCCACCAAGCCGCTGTCCTCCTATCACCGCCGGGTCATTCACCTGGCCCTGCAGGACAACGAGACGGTCTTCACCCGCTCCAAGGGCGATGGCCCCATGAAGCGCGTGCTGATCGTCCCCAAGAGCCGCAAGAACAACGGCCGCGCCCGCTACTAGGACGCGACTTCAGAGCGGGCTATCGGCCATGCTCTTGAAAGCCTTGTGATTTTATGAAGGCCGCTCGTATGAGCGGCCTTTTTCATGCGCGAAACGGCTTTGCCATTCCAGAAAAGCTCCTGTAAGGAATCCTCATGCTCGATCCCAGGCTCTCACAGGATACCATCGCGGCCATCGCCACCCCTCCCGGGGACGGCGGCGTGGGCATCATCCGCATCAGCGGTGCACGCGCCCTTGAAATCGCCCGCAAATTGTTCCGGCCCGTCAACCCGGCCTTCACCGATTTTCTGCCCTACCGCCTGCACTACGGCCACATAATCGACGAAACTGGCGCGGACCTCGACGACGTGCTCTGCGCCTTCATGCCCGGTCCCCGGTCCTACACCGGAGAGGCGCTCGTCGAGATCAACTGCCATGGCGGCAGAGCCGTGCTTGGCGCGGTGCTGCAGGAAGCCCTGAACCATGGAGCCCGGCTGGCTGAACGCGGCGAGTTCACCTACCGCGCCTTCATGAACGGGCGCATGGACCTGTCCCAGGCCGAGGCCGTGGCCGAGATGATCCACGCCCCGACCAAGGCCGCCATGCACCTGGCCCAGGTCAAGCTGTCCGGCCTGCTCGGAAACAAGATCGCGGAACTGCGGGCCCGGCTCGAAGAGCTGCGTGCACAGTTGGCCGTGGCCGTGGATTTCCCGGATGAAGAGCTGGAATGTCTCTCTCCGGAAGAGCTGATAGACACGGTAGAGGCCTTGCGCGGTGAGATTGCCGGACTGCTCAAGGCCGTGGACCGTACCCGCGCCTGGCGCGAAGGCGCCCTGGCCGTCCTGGCGGGTCGGGTCAACGCGGGCAAATCCAGCCTGATGAACGCCCTGCTCGGCCGTAACCGGGCCATCGTCACGGACCAACCCGGAACCACCCGCGACTACCTTGAGGAAACCCTGAATCTCGACGGGCTGTCCATCCGTCTGGCCGACACTGCGGGCATCCGGGCCACGGACGACCTCGTCGAGGCTGCCGGGCTGACCATGGGCCGGGAACTTATGGACCGTGCCGATCTTGTTCTGATCCTCATGGACGGTTCCGCACCCGTGGACGACGAAATTTTGGACGCGGCCCGACGCACTGGCCCGGAAAAGGGACTGGCCGTCCTGAACAAGGCGGACCTCGATACCTTTGACGAAACCAACAGCGCGTCTCTGACCGATCTGGGCTTCGAGACCGTGACCGTGTCGGCCAAGACCGGCAAGGGGCTGGATATTCTGTCTTCCCGCATCCGGGAGCGCATCCTCAAGGGCGCGGGCCAACCCGACCCGGACGAGCTTGCGCCCAATGCCCGACAGGCTGCCGTGCTGACCGAAGCCGACCGCGAACTGGCCGGTCTGAACGCCGACGCAGGCGCTGGCATCCCCTACGACCTTCTGAGCGTACGCCTGGAAACCGCCTGTGACGTTCTCTCCGGCATCACCGGCGAAATCGCGTCCAACGACGTGCTCAACTCCATCTTCGACTCGTTCTGCATAGGAAAATAGCCATGACCAAGGAACCCGAACTGATCGACGTGCAACACGTCACCTGCGGCCTTGTGCCGCTCATGCAGACCCACCTTGAAGGGTCCGACCCCGATGTGGACACCGTTTGCTTCAAGGTTCGCCAGGGTATCCAGACCGAACTGTGGAACTCGTTCGGCACGGGCAGCCGGTGGCGGCTGACAGAGATCACCTCCGACCTGTTTTTCGACGTGGTTACCTTTGTGCGCGTGGAGGTCTCCGAACTGGACCCGCTGGGCCTGATCGACTTCTAGCGGAATCTGCCGCAAGCAAAAGCCCCCGCCGGTCATGGACCGGCGGGGGCTTTGTCGTTGTCAGCAGTGAATCAGGCCTGGGAAATGTTGTCCGGACCATCCGCCGAACCATCCGGGGCAAAATACCGGAGCACCAGATAGCCCAGCACGCCGGAGACCAATGAGGCAAACAGGATGGCTATCTTGGCAAGGGCCACCAGCGAGGTGCCCTCGTCAAAAGCGAGGTTGCCGATGAAGATGGACATGGTAAAGCCGACGCCCGCCAGACAGGCCGCGCCCCACAGATGTATCAGTGTGGTCCGGTCCGGGAAAGCGGCCAGACCGAGCTTGCTGACCAGCCAGCACGCCCCGGTCACGCCGATCTGCTTGCCGACCACCAGCCCCAGGAACACACCGAGGGAGACCGGGGTGAGCAGTTCGCGGAAGACCTCCGCGTCCAGGGATACGCCCGCGTTGGCCAAAGCGAAGATCGGCATGATGAAGAACGATACCCACGGGTGCAGGGCGTGCTCGATGTTCTGCAGCGGCGTGGTGGCCGCCTCGTAGGCATGCTCCATGGAGTGCAGGGCCATCTGCTGCTCCTTGTTGGTCAGCACGTTCTTGCCCGGGGTCATGGCCATTTCGAAGACACCAGCCGCTTCGCGCAGTTCCTCCACAAAGGTGGAGCAGTTCATGCGCGTCCCGGCAGGGATGGTCATGGCCGCCAGCACGCCCGCGATGGTCGCGTGGATACCGGACAGCAGGAAGGCGAACCAGACCACCACCCCGATAACCAGGTACGGAATGGAGTGGCGGATGCGCCACCGCAGGTTGAGCACGGCCATGAAGGCCAGCCCGGCCAACCCCACGAACAGGGCCGTCAGATTCAGGGAGGCGGTGTAAAAAATGGCAATGACCAGGATGGCTCCGATGTCGTCCACAATGGCCACGGCGGTCAGGAAAATCTTGAGCCCAACCGGAACACGGCTGCCCAACAGGGACATGATGCCCAGTGCGAACGCGATGTCCGTGGCCATGGGGATACCCCAGCCGGAGATGGACTCGTGGCCAGCATTCAGACCGAAGAAAATGAGCGCGGGCACGACCATGCCGCCCACGGCAGCGGCTACGGGCATGATGGTCTGGCTCGGCGTGGACAACCCGCCCACCAACAGTTCGCGCTTGATCTCCAGCCCCACCAGAAAGAAGAAGATGGCCATGAGCCCGTCGTTGATCCACAGCAGCGCAGGCTTGGACAAAACCCAGCCGCCCACGCCCACGGTCAATCGTGTCTGCCACAGCCCGTCGTAGGACGCGGCCCATGGCGAATTGGCCCATACCAGAGCGACGATGGTGCAGGCCATGAGAGCGATGCCGCCGGCGGCCTCCATGCGGAAGAACTTGTCAAAGGAACTGAGTACGTAGTGAACGGGCAGCGGCCTGTCCTCGGGTCGGGTCATGGGATGCTCCTTTTGGGAATTACAGGGACGAGTATACCGATATTCGCATCAAGGGCAAACCCTCCCGCTTTTTCTTCTGCAAATATTGTGTGTTGCCCTAGTCAGCGTCCGGCCACCCGCCGGGCCAGCTCCAGAACACGCCCTTGCAGCGGACAATCCGGCGAATCGAGCATATTGCCCAGATCCGCAACGGTATCCAAATCCGTCAGCCGCTCAAGTACCGATACCTTCGTGCCAGCCTCGGCCAACCGTTCCAGAGCCCGAGTAAACACCCCGCGACCGCCCCACTCGGGCTCGTCGAACAGCTCCGGGAGGAACCCGTCTCGGTGAAAGCCGACCAGGTAATAGCCGCCGTCTTCAGCAGGTCCCAGGCAGACCCGTTCCGGCTTGAGTGCGTCGAGCCCCTGACGAATGATAGCGGACGTCAGGCACGGGATATCACTCCCTATCAGGACAGCCCGATCATAGCCCATGGTGAAGGCGTCCGCGAAACCGTTGGTCATGCGTTCGCCCAGCTCTTTCCCTCGCTGGGGCAGAAGCCGCCGAGTTGGGCCAAGCCACTCCAGCATCTCCCGTTGCCGCTCCGCAGGGGTAAAGCAGAGGATCAGATCCGCGCCAAGCTCCTGGCCGAAACGATCAAGCAGATCCTCGACAAGCGCCCTGTAGAATTCGGCCACCGTCTCTGGTGAGGCCGGGCCGACCAGCCGGGTCTTGACGTTTCCCGGCTCGGGATAGCGAACAAAAAACAACAGACAGTCGCGCATCACTCATCCCCGTCGGGCTTGTAGAACCGGGCCAGTTCGTCAGGTGCGGCGCCCAGCGCGTAGCGCAGCCGCAGCCGCCAGTTGCCCAGTGTCCGCCGGACCACGCCGTCCTTCTCCCACCGTCTGGCGGAGGTCAGGACGCGCTCCTTCAGCACGGCGATGGGTTGCCCCCCACGCTTGAGCCGCCGGAACAGGTCTACATCCTCCATGATCGGGATGGGCTCGAATCCGCCCAATTCGCGGAACAGCGCCCTTTGGATGAACGGTGCCTGATCGCCGTAGGGAATACGCTCAAGCCGCGTACGCAGATTCGCGAACCTGGCGACCACAGCCAGGGAAAGACGGTGGGAATCGATGGCCAGGGAAAAGGCTCCGGCCCGAGCGCGCCCGACGTCGAAAGCACGGTCCACGGCATCAGGCCAGTTGTCAGGCAACAGGGTGTCCGCATGCAGAAAAAGCAAGACATCGCCGGTAGCTACGGCCGCGCCCGCGTTCATCTGCACGCCCCGGCCAGGGGGGCAGCACACCCCGATCACATCCGGGGCATTCAGCGCGGCCAGGGTCCGGTGGCCCGGTCCGCCGTCAGCCACCACGATCTCGGTTTCACGTCCGACAGCGGATTCACGCACCTGCCGAACGGTCCGGTTGATGATCGCCGATTCCCCGTACACCGGGATGATCACGGAAATGGAACGTGCGGAGGTTGCCTTCGGGTCCATGGAGGATTACTAGACTGTTTGCCGTTTTTAATAAAGACCGGAGGGGACGATGCGCAAAAGCGTTACCGAAGAAAAAACCGTTGTGGCCGAGATTCTGAACCAGGCTGAAGTCATTTGGCTCGCCTTGGTGGACGCCGACGGCCCGTACTCCGTACCCGTGAATTTCGCGGTCCAGGGAGACACCCTCTACATCCACTCCGGTGAGAAAGGCCGCAAAGCCGCCTGCCTCGACTCGGGAGCCCCCCTGGCCTTTTCCGTTGCCGTGGACATGAGCCTCAAGACCAGTGACGACAACGCCTGCAAGTTGGGGTATCGTTTCCGTTCGGTCCTGGGCAACGGCACTCCGCGCCGTCTCACCGGCGAGGAAAAGATGCGCGCCCTGGACCTGCTTACGGTCAAGTACGCGGGCCGCGCCATGCCCTACAATGAAAAGGCCCTGGCCGTCACCGTCGCCTACGCCATCGACATCGCGTCCGCCACCGCGCGGATCAAGGACTAGGAGGGCACATGATCACCTTTTTCATCGGCGATTCCCTGACACTTGGCTGCGGCGACGAGGCCGGGCTGGGGTGGCCGGGACGACTCGCTTCCGCCATGATGCACGCCGGGCAGGACCTGACCTGGTACAACCTCGGCGTGCGCGCCAACACCACGACCAAGATCCGCGACCGCTGGAAGGAAGAGGTCACTCGCCGCTTCCTGCCCGGACAGAATACCCGGCTGGTCTTCTCCTTCGGCGTGGCCGACATCGCCAACGACGTACCGACCAAAAGCTCCTTTGAAAACGCCGAGGCCATCCTGTCCGAGGCCAAGGAACTGGGTCCGTCCCTGTTCATCGGCCCCATGCCTGTGGCTGACCAGGACAGGAACGAACACATCGTCCAACTTTCCCTGGGGTTCGAGTCCGTTTGCGAACGGCTCGGCGTGCCCCACGTACCGGTGCTCGGCTTCCTGCGCGAATCCGACACCTACGCCAAGGCCCTTGCGGCCAACGACAATGTCCACCCCAAGGCCAAGGGATACGCAACCCTGGCCGAGTATCTTATGCAAACCCACGCGGTCCGGGAATTTCTCGGGCTGGATTAAGAAATGAGCGATAGCTATGAGTGATTTGAAATCTTTTGCCAGCGATAACAACTCCGGAGCCCATCCGGCCATCATGGAAGCCGTGGTCCGGGTCAACACCGGCCACCTCAAGTCCTACGGCGACGACGAACTGTCCATCCACACCGACGAGGTGTTCAAAGAGTTCTTCGGCTCCCAGGCGCGCATCCACTACGTGACCACCGGCACGGCGGCCAACGTGCTGGGTCTGCGCTCCGTGACCCACACCTACAACTCGGTGCTCTGCGCCGAGCAGGCCCACATCAACAACGACGAGTGCGGCGCACCCGAGGCCTTCGGCGGCATCAAGCTGGTGCCCATCCCGTCCCCGGACGGCAAGCTGACCCCGGGCATGATCGCCCCGTATCTCGGCCACATCGGCTTCGTGCACGCCTCCCAGCCCAAGGTCATCTCCATCACCCAGCCCACCGAGGTCGGCAAGCTCTACACCCTCAAGGAGATCGAGGACCTGGTGGAGTTCGCCCACGACCGCGACCTGCTGGTGCACATGGACGGCGCCCGCCTGGCCAACGCCTGCGCGGCCCTGGACTGCTCCTTTTTCGACATGACCACCGCGCTCGACGTGGACTTCATCTCGTTCGGCGGGACCAAGAACGGCTGCCTCATGGGCGAGGCCGTAATCTTCCTCAACCCGGACATCGGTCACGGTTTCTCCTACCTGCGCAAGCAGGCCATGCAACTGGTCTCCAAGATGCGCTTCGTCTCGGCCCAGCTGGAGGCCTACCTCAAGGACGATCTGTGGCTCAAGAACGCGCAGAATGCCAACGCCATGGCCAAACGGCTGGCCGAAAAGGCCGGGGCCATCGACGGCGTGACCATCAAGGGCACCGTGGACTGCAACTCCCTGTTCGCGCATATCCCGACCGAGGCAACGGAAATCCTGCTCAAGAAATACTACTTCTACGTCTGGAACGAACACGACCAGACCGTGCGCTGGATGACCTCCTGGGCCACCACCAAAGAGATGGTCGACGAGTTCGTGGAAGACCTGCGCAAGGCTGTCGAGGCCTCAAAATGAGCCGGGAGCTGAAACGCATCTGCGTTTACCTGGGGTCCAACCCCGGGAACAACCCGGCGTACGTGGCCGCGGCCGAAGCGGTCGGTCGCGAACTGGCCTCGCGCGGTATCGGCCTGGTCTACGGCGGGTCCTCCACCGGACTCATGGGCAGGCTGGCCGACGCCTGTCTGGCCGGAGGCGGCGAGGTCATAGGGGTCATCCCCAAGCGGCTGGTTGAAAAGGAGATCGCCCATCAGGGACTGACCGAGTCCCACGTGGTCAACTCCATGCACGAGCGCAAGCAGCTCATGGCCGATTTCTCGGACGGGTTCATCACCCTGCCCGGCGGCATAGGCACGCTCGAGGAGTTCTTCGAGGTCCTGACGTGGAATCAGATCGGCTACCTCGCCAAGCCCTGCGGCCTGCTGGACGTAAATGGCTACTACACCTGTCTGGCCGACCACATGGACCGCATGGTCGAGGAAGGCTTTCTGCTGGCCGCACACCGGCGCATGGTCCTGACCAGCCCGGACCCCGGCGAGCTGATCGACATGTTCGCCGAATACGATCCGCCACAGGTGGACAAATGGATTGAAATGAAAAAGGGCCTCTAACCGGGGCCTTTTTTTTCGGCCCATGGGCCTCCCCCGCAATAGCCCCGCCGACGACCAGCTCCCCCTTGTAAAGCCCCCTGCCTCCGACTTCAGACAAAACAAATGAATCAATATCCTCCGTTTATATAACTATATGGGAGCAAGCGCGGAATTTGCTTGAAGAACAGGAAACGACCGAATCGGAGGGTATAGCGCACCATGGAAAATCCAAGCGCCGCGCAGGCAATTCAGATCATAGACGACCTCGTCAACAAGACGCTCAACACGCAGAACGCCTTTGAAAGGGCCATTGACAAGCTCCTCGATGAAGCCGAGCGCATACGGGACACTGTCGATGATATCACCGTGCCTCTTTCCAATGACCACATCCGGCAAATTCTGCAGAACGTGTCCTACATCATCCGGGAACTCGGAATGATCGAGAAAGGATTCGGCAAGAATGTCCCGCAAGCGCCCCATCGGGAGATGACGTACGAGATCGACGCCGACGCCATGAAGCAATGAGAACCGCCACTGGACGGCCCAGGGGAATGGGCAGGTTGGAGAAATTCTTCGAAGTCCCGACCTGAAACATGCAGCCTAATGAACGTGAACGGCTACGACACCTGTCTGGCCGCACCCGTAAACCGCATGGTCGAGGAAGACTTGTTATGGATCGAAACGAAAAAGGCCTCTAAGCGAGCGAGCCGTTCAGCAAAGGTGTGGATTTTCCACACAGTGAGCTATTATCCCCTTACTGTACCAACAGCTAGGGGGATTTTCATGTCCAGCAAGAAATCTTGCCCAGCACAGAGGCAGCGTATTCCAGAACCTGCAGGCAAGAAGAAAGGTCATGTATCTTGAGCGGCCATTCGGTACAGCCAGTAGGGCAGGTCGTATTTGGCATGGCTATAGTCTCTACAAGCCTGAAATGATCAATGTCGTTCTGGATATCTTCCGGATTTATTATAACTATTGCACAACGGGATCAGACGGTAAAACGCCTGCTCAACGTTTAGGGTTGGCCCGAGGACGTGTGGCTGTGGAGAAATTATATACTTTAATATGGAACATTAAAGCTAATCATAACTATTCTGTAGCTTGCATTAAAGCGTCTTTGCGTATATTTGAAAGACGATTTTTCTCTGTATAAAGGAGCAAGGATGGAGAAAGCACTGCCAGCATATAACAGCTCTTGGCGGCATATTCTGTTCGGATTTGAAGGGCGTTGTAATCGTAGGGATTATTGTTTTAAATATTGCTTGCCACTCATTTTGTTTATTGTTGCAGTTATTACGTATAAGATTAACGCTCCAAGGCCTGAAGTTCCCATACATGAAACGCCCATTGGCAAGGTGGTATTGCTTTTCCTTCAGTTGTTGACAACATGGATGTTCATCGCTGTCGGCAAGAAAAGATGCCAAGACATGGAAAAATCCCCTGGCTTCTTGGTTTATAGCGTTGTTCCAATATTTAATATTTATTGCTTATGTGTTCTAGCCTTCAAAAGTGGCACCCCCGGCCCTAATAAGTACGGCCTACCATATGGGAAAACATCAACAGAATAGCAATGAAGGCAAACAAAAAAGCCCTCGCCAACGACGAGGGCTTTTTTGATGTTTCATTATAACAAGGTGTTGGGCTAAAGGACCCTTCAAATCGGTAAAAAGAGTTGGCAAAACTCTTTTTTACATTATGCTGAACGGTTAAATCCAAAAGTCCACACCTATGCTGAACGCCTTGCTAAGCGAGGCCCTTTTTGATTCATGTGGCTGGCACCTTATTGCAGGTGTCCGGCGTTGTGCAATTCCCGCTCATTTGCGGGCGGCGGGCTCCATTGGTAGGTCCAGGTCTCGGTCAGGGTCTTGCCGCCCGAGGTCAGGGTCATGCGCAGGTTGATCGGGTTCTCGGTCTCGTCGGGCGGGACCAGATCGAAGCGGACGCGGTAGCCGTTGATCGAATGAAGCGGCAGGACCGAGGCCAGCTCGACTTCGCCCGCCGACGTCCTGATGGACGCCTTGACCTGGGCATCCTTGCCCAGACCGGCCAGTTGGCCGCCCGAGAAATCGACCACGAACCGTTTGCTGTAGTGCGTCCGACGCTGCCCCACTGCACCGCCCAGTCCGGTGAAGGTATCGACCACGCGGGCCAGCTTGACGGGGCCGGGCGAGGCAGTGCCCCAGAACAGATCGTAGCTGAAAAGCAGTTCCTGGCCGGGAACCACGGGTTCGGCGGGGTTCCAGAAGGCCACGATGTTGTCGAAAGTCTCGTCCAGGGCCGGAATCTCCACCAGATCCACAAACCCCTTGCCCCAGTTGCCGCGTGGGACCACCCACAGGCCGGGCCGCTTGTCGTAGTACACGCCGTCGTCCTGATAGTGGTCGAACTTCTGGTCGCGCTGCAACAGGCCGAAGCCCTTGGGGTTCTCGTCCATATACGCGTTGAAGCGCAGGGAGCGCGGATTGTTCAGGGGCCGCCAGAGCCACTCGCCCGCGCCGGTGTGCAGGGCCAGACCATCCGAGTCATGAATCTCGGGCCGCCAGTCGTAGCCGGTGCGCCGGTCGTTCTCGCCGACCATGAACATGCTGGTCAGCGGAGCGATACCCAGCCGCTCGATGGGTTTGCGCGGATACAGTGCCGCGTCCACACGCATGGCGAGCTGATCGCCGGGCGTGATGTCGAAACGGTACGCTCCGGTCACGCTGGGCGAATCGAGCAGGGCGTAGACCGTGGCCGTATCGCTGCCCGGTTTGGGCCGCTCCAGCCAGAAGGCGGTGAAGACCGGAAACTCCTCGGGGCGGTTCAAGGCCGTATCCACGGCAAGGCCGCGCGCGGACAGACCGTACTGCATCTCCTTGCCCACGGCGCGGAAATAGCTCGCTCCCAGGAAGGCGACCACATCGCGCACCCAGTCCGGCGAAAATTGCAGACGAAAGCCCGCAAACCCCATGTCTTCGGGCAGCTTGTCCGGATCGATCCCGGACTTGCCGTAGTCGAACAGCCCGGCGTCGTAAGCGATCCGCTCGGCCTTGCCGTCCTTGAGTTCATAGATGGCCACGGGCCGCTTGAAGTACAGCCCCAGATGGAACAGCGTGGCCTGGAATTTCGATTCCGTGCCGCGCCACAAGGCGTGGTCCTTATTGAAATGGATGGCCTGGTACTGGTCCCAGGTCATGTCCGCCACCGCTTCGGGAATCTCGCCCTCGTGGTCGGCGTACGGCTGCCCAGCCAGGGCCCGGGCCTGTCCCTTGAGCGCGGCATAATCAAAGGGTTCGGCGGACGCGGCCTCTGCCATACCGGGCAGAGCGAAAAAGGTCAGACCCGCCAGGATGAACAGCATTGCCGCAATCGCTCGCAGGCGATGCAGAGTCGGATGCAGAGTATGTGAAAAGGCCATATGGCACTCTCCTTGTCTTGATCGATAGAAGTCCATGACGTCGTGCACTGCGGGGAAGCACTGAGGAAGTCGCTTATGGGATGTTGAAGGCTGCCGACACCCCAAGACGTCACTTCGCTCCTCCGGGAGGTCCGACGGTTTTTCCTTCTATGGGAATGACGGGGAACCTGCAAGCAAGTGCAACAGGGAAAAAGCGTGACGCCATGTCACGGCAGGGGATGGGGCCGGGAACCGGCTACTTGCACATCTTGGCCTGGTCCAGAACCTTGAGCCAGACGTCGGGACCAAACCCCAGAACGACCTTGTCCCCAGCCACGAGGATGGGCGTACCCGGCAGGTGGGCGGCCTTGGCGAGCATGGCGGTCTCGAGCACATGGGGCTCGTGTTCCTTTTGCAGGCGCACGTAAAGGTCCTCCATAGTCGTGCCCTTGAGCATCTCGGGGAAGGCCTTGGTAAACTGGGCCAGGACGAGCATGCGCGCTTCCATGAGGTCTTCGGTCTTGGGCTGCTTGAGGTCGTTGTACGCATACTTGGCCAGCGCGTTCAGACCGTCGGTACCCGCCGCGTCCTCAAGGACCCAGGCGGCCATGTCCGAGCCGATGAAGCTGTGACGCGGGAAAAAGGAGAAGCGCAACCGGCCGTACAGATTGGGGTATTCCCGAAGGAGCTTGTCGGCCAGGCGGCAATGCCAGCACAGGGGGTCGGTGGCGATGACCACGTCCAGGTCGCCCTCGCCGTGCAGCTCCACCACAGCGTTGTCGAACAGGGCCCGAAACTCGGGCGCGCAGCCGTCGGGGACACGGGGCTTGTCCGGAGCCGGAGCCTCTTCGTGCTGTGCGACTTGAGGAGCGTTTGCGGGAGTGTCCTTCTCGGACGAAGCGTCTCCGTCCTGTTGACAACCGGCGAACAGGACCAGGGAGACGAGGAGCAGGAAATGGAGGATCGGTTTTGTGCGCATGGGGCAACATATGCTCTTCACGCCGGAAAGCCAACCCCGGCGGGGCCGGGCCGTTGGCTTTCCGTTATCCGAGGCGTCGCTCAGGCCGCCGCGTTTCCGATTCGGATGGGCTTGACCGTGTCGCCGCACAGGGAACGGTTGGCGGCGTGGAACTGTTTCACGCCGTCGCGGCCCATGAACCGGGACAAAACCTTTTGATCGGACTTGAGCAGGTCCACAAGAATGAGCCCGTCCATGCAGTTGCCGAAATCCGGGTCCATGTTGAAGCCGATGATCTTGCCGCCCAGCTTGAGATACTGTTTGAGCAGGACCGGGATGGACCGCCCGTCCTCCACGTCGCGGACGAAATCGGCCACGTCCTCGGGGTCGTCGAACACCGCTTCCGGCAGGGAGAAATCGAGCCGCTTCAACCGCTTGACCTTGGGAGGCCGCTTGGGCAGGGCCATGTGGGCCATCTCCGGCAGGGAACAGTGGCGCTCCATGAAGCCGACGATGAGTTCGCGGGCGACCGCGGAATACTCGCTGGAAATGGAGACACAGCCGAAAAGTCTGTTGTAACGCGGATTGCGGACCACGAACTCGGACAGCCCCTTCCAGAGCATCAGCAGCGGCTGGTAGCTGCGCTGGTACTTGGGGACCACGAAGGAACGGCCCAGCTCCAGAGCGGGTCCGAGCCCTTCCAGGAAACCGGGCCGGTAGTTGAACAGGGTCGAGGTGTACAATCCCTCCGGTCCCTTTTCGGCCATGATCTCGTCCGTCAGGCCAAAGCGGTAGGCTCCGGCCACCTCGCGCTCCTTGTGGTTCCAGAGCACAAGATGACGGTAGGTGTCGTCGAATCTGTCGATGTCCATGGCGCGGCCAGTGCCCTCGCCCACCTGGCGGAAGGTCTCCTCGCGGCGGATGCCGATCTCGCGCAGCAGTCGGGGAATCTCTTCGGCCCCGGCGTGGAACACGGTGAACTCCGAATTGCACAGCAAAACGTTTTCGTCGGGCAGGCTGGCCACCTCGGAGGCGAGGATGTGCTTGCCGCGCGAATTGGCGATGGGGTCCATGCGCCGCTTGGCCTCGCGCCCCTTGAAATGAAAACGCGGCTTGCGTTCGCGACGCAGCAGGTAGGTTCGGAACCGCAGGTAGTCCACCACGGCCTGGTCGCCGTCTAGCTCGGTCAGCTTGTCCTGGCTGATCACCGTGCCAAACCGCACGCCGATGACGTCGCGCGAGGCGTGCTTCAAATTCTCATGGGGCAGGAGCACGGTGCGCAGTCGGGGATGAATGAGCCCGAGGGTCTGAAACAGGCCGGAATTTCGCCCGTTAAAGAATACCGGCAGGGCCGCGGCCCCGGTCTTTCGGATGATGCGCCCGATCATGGGGCTCCAGGTGGGATCGCCCACACGGCGCTTCTTGACCTTGAGGCTGGACACCTCGCCCGCGGGGAAGACGATCAACATGCCGCCGTTTTTCAGCCAGCGCATGGACGCCTTGAGCCCGGAGATGTTCTTGCGCGACGATTCGGCCCCGCCGAACGGGTCCACCTGAATGATCAGGTCGTCCATCTCAGGGATCATGCCGAGCATGAAGTTGGCCATGATCTTGATGTCCGAGCGGACCTCCCGCAGGATGCGCACCAAAAGAAGCCCCTCCAGCACGCCGAAGGGATGGTTGCACACCGCCACCAGCGGCCCGGTGCGCGGCACCCGGCTGACGGGCTGTCCTTCCACCGAAAAGCGCACCCCGAGAAGATCCATGGCCTTGTCCACGAAACTGCCGTCGCACTCCCCTGCCTGCAGGGTCGAATAGAGCGAATTCAGCGTGTCGAGTCTGAGCACTTTGGCAAGCGGGCGCTTGACCATGGAAAAAAGGGTGTGGCGGACAGGGTCGTTGAAGGGCGAATCCAGATTGAACAGCGGACCGGCGAGGCGATCTTCCATTTCCTTCCTCCTGATATGGTTGCCGGACTGTACGCCCGGCAGCGCCGTTGTTCGCGCCGCCTCCATGACGATTTGGCGATTTTCGGTGACGCTCGGTTTGCGGCCGTGTGACACACCCTCCTCCAAACCGGCTGTCCCAAAATTTCCCTTAAAAACCGTGGCGGGGGTGACATAATCCGGGATTCCCGGTATATGGTGCCTAAAAAACGAACCCGCGTTACAGGAGAAACGCATGCCACCCAAACCGAACCCGGCAGGATATTCGCCAGAACTCAATCTGGGCATTCCCGAACTTGACGACCAACACGAAACCCTTTTCAACATGCTCGGGCGCATCGACTCGGTGTCGCCGGACATGTACCGCCAGCTAGACGACGACGAGACCGACGTGATGCTCGACATCATGAACGACCTCAAGGACTCGGTCATGCAGCACTTCAGCTATGAGGAAAACCTCATGGACGAGTCTGACTATCCCGGTCTGGACGACCAGCAGGACGCCCACGAGCGGTTTCTGGACGACATCATCCGCATGGAAGCAGAGCTGATGAACGGCACGTCCGTACCGCCTGTGAAGATCCACGGCTTCCTGGCCGACTGGTTCGACGGACACATCCGGGAAATGGACCTGCCCTTCGCGCAATTCCGCAAGGAAAACGCCAAGTAGGGATTTCCCCGCTCCCACTCGTGCAGCCGGGCTCCTCGCCCGGCCGCCGTCCGATTTTTTTTGATTGTTCGGGTTGACACCTGCCGCGCGGTGTTTATGTAACTGCAAGCCGGGCGGCACATGTCGTCCGGCGCACAAATTCAAAAATCCATTTTGGAGGTATAAGAGGATGAAATTGAAACCGCTGAACGACCGCGTCCTGGTCAAGCGTCTGGAAACGGAAGAGAAAACCGCGGGTGGCATCTACATCCCGGATTCCGCCAAGGAAAAGCCCATGAAGGGTGAAGTCGTGGCCGTGGGCCCCGGCAAGCTGGACGAAGCCGGCAAGCGCGTGGAGACCACCGTCAAGGCGGGCGATCTCGTTCTGTTCGCCAAATACGCGGGCACCGAGATCAGCATCGACGGCGAAGAGCATCTGGTCATGCGCGAGGACGATATCCTCGCCATCGTCGAATAGCTCCATCTCGGCACGATCCAACAAAAACATTTTTTCTAATTCATAAGGAGAATAAACCATGGCGAAAGATATTCTTTTCGATGCCAAGGCCCGCGAGAAACTGAAAGCGGGTGTGGACAAGCTGGCCAACGCGGTCAAGGTCACCCTCGGACCCAAGGGCCGTAACGTCGTGATGGAGAAGTCCTTCGGCTCCCCCGTCATCACCAAGGACGGCGTGTCCGTCGCCAAGGAGATCGAACTGGAAGACAAGTTCGAGAACATGGGCGCCCAGATGGTCAAGGAAGTCGCCTCCAAGACTTCCGACGTCGCCGGTGACGGCACCACCACCGCCACTGTCCTGGCCCAGGCCATCTTCACCGAAGGTGTGAAGCTGGTTGCCGCCGGTCGTTCCCCCATGTCCATCAAGCGCGGCATCGACAAGGCTGTTGAAGCCATCGTCGAAGACCTCGAGAAGGTCGCCAAGCCCACCCGTGATCAGAAAGAGATCGCCCAGGTCGGTACCATCTCCGCCAACAACGACGCCACCATCGGCAACATCATTGCCGAGGCCATGAACAAGGTCGGCAAGGAAGGCGTCATCACCGTTGAGGAAGCCAAGGGTCTCGAGACCACCCTGGACGTTGTCGAGGGCATGCAGTTCGACCGCGGCTACCTCTCCCCCTACTTCGTCACCAACACCGAGCGCATGACCTGCGAAATGGAAGAGCCCCTGATTCTCATCAACGAGAAGAAGGTCTCCAACATGAAGGAACTGCTGCCCGTGCTCGAGCAGTGCGCCAAGATGTCCAAGCCCCTGGTCATCATCGCCGAAGACATCGAGGGCGAGGCCCTGGCCACCCTGGTTGTCAACAAGCTGCGCGGCACCCTGAACGTGGTCGCCGTCAAGGCTCCCGGCTTCGGTGAACGCCGCAAGGCCATGCTCAAGGATATCGCCACTCTGACCGGCGGCCAGGTCGTTTCCGAAGACCTCGGCATCAAGATCGAGAACCTGACCGTCAACGACCTCGGTTCCTGCAAGCGCATCGTCGTGGACAAGGAAAACACCGTCATCGTCGACGGCGCCGGCAAGCCCGCCGAAATCAAGGCCCGCATCCAGCAGATCCGCGCCGAGATCGCCGACTCCACCTCCGACTACGACCGCGAGAAGCTCCAGGAGCGTCTGGCCAAGATCGTGGGCGGCGTGGCCGTCATCAACGTCGGTGCTGCCACCGAGACCGAGATGAAGGAGAAGAAGGCCCGCGTGGAAGACGCTCTGAACGCCACCCGCGCGGCTGTCGAAGAAGGCATCGTGCCCGGCGGCGGTGTGGTCCTGGCCCGTTCCGGCAAGGCCTGCGCCAAGGTCAAGGCTGCCGACGACGACGAGCAGGCCGGTATCAACATCATCGCCCGCGCCGTGGAAGAGCCCCTGCGCCAGATCGCTGCCAACGCCGGTCTGGAAGGCTCCATCGTCGTGGAGAAGATCAAGGAAGGCAAGGGCGGTTTCGGCTACAACGCCGCGACCGACAACTACGAGGACCTGATCAAGGCCGGTGTCATCGACCCGAAAAAGGTCACCCGCACCGCCCTGCAGAACGCCGCCTCCGTGGCTGGCCTGCTGCTGACCACCGAGTGCGCCATCGCCGACAAGCCCGAGAAGAATGACGCTCCCGCCGGTATGCCCGGTGGCATGGGCGGCATGGGCGGAATGGGCGGCATGGGCGGCATGTACTAAGCCTCCCTGCGCTTCTAACCTAGCCAATATCAAACGGCCCCGGTCCATATGGATCGGGGCCGTTTCTCATTTCGGAAACAGAGTGGAAACGATTCAAGCCTCCCTCTTGCGGCAATACAGGTTTACGCGTATCAGGAAGCGAAATCCACTTTATGCAAAGGAGTGCCCATGCCTTCATCTTTCACTTTACGACATTGGATTGCGTGCCTTTTGCTTCTGATCGTCCCCGCCGTTTCAGGGTGCCCCGCCATGCTGGTGGTCTATCTCATCTCTTCCAGCGACGGCGACAATGTAACCATCACAGCAGAGATACCGCGTAGCGCCGATGACATTTACGCCACCGCCATAAAGATCACCGAGGAAGACGGGGATACCAACTACGCAGTGACGGAAAAGAGCGATGACAAACATTTCCTCCGCGCCGAGTCCAAGGACGGCACATGGTGGTTCGAGATGACCCTGGTACCCATTGACGACCACAACACCCAATTGATCATGGTCGGCGTCAGCCCCGGTGATGAAACGGAACAGCGCAACAGAGGCCTGATCGCCGTGGAGCGGATCTGCACGGATCTTGGCGTCAAGTACAAGGTTGTCGAAAACAACATGAACTAACGCCAACCCCCTTCCTAGCCAGGCAGCAACAAACTGAAACCGGCCCTGATCTATACGGATCAGGGCCGGTTCTTGCCTAACGCCTACTCGGCCGAAATATCATATCGGTTTTTTATCAAAGCACCTTGTTCGCCAGCAATTTCTGGATACCGACTACATCGCTGCCTTTTTTAAGCTCTTTCTTGACCGGTTCGTGCAGGCCGGAAACATAGAGGGTCAATTCGGAGTCGAGGTCGAAATGTCCGGCGGTCTCCACGGAAAAGGCCTTTATGGAACCATACGGAAGGGACAGGTAATCGACCTTCTTGCCGGTCATGCCCTGCTTGTCGATGATCAGCAGACGGCCGGAGGTGAAGATATACATGTCGCGGATGACCTTGAAGGCCCGCTCGATGCGCTCGTTGCTACCCAGGATCGGGGCCAGTTCCTCCTGCACGTCCTCCAGCGAAACTTCGGTCGCATTACCCATCAAGCCGTCAAGAAATCCCATGATACTGCCTCATTGTTGCGGTTTATTGAATCCATACCCATTTACTGAGCAAATTCCCTATCATATTCCCTTCCTCCGTTTCCTCAATGCACCTCGCGGAACTCGCGGGCGACGTCGAGGAACTTCTGAAGGATGGCGGACTGGTTCTTCTTTTTCCAAAGCGCGGTGATTTCCCACTGAGGAAGATCACCGGTCAGGGGGCGGAAGATGACGCCGGAACGGTAGTTCGACGCGCTGGAAGCCGGGACCAGAGCGCACCCCAGGCCCGTTGCGACCAGGGCCACGGTGGACTGTTCGGTATTCACTTCCTGGACGATGTTGGGCATGAACCCGGCCTTGTGGAAGGAACCGATGAGCGAGCGGTAAAGCGCCGGTTGGGCGATGCGCTGATTGAAAATGAGCGGTTCGCCCTCGAGGTCGGTGATGTCCAGAGTGTCGCTTTCCGAGAAACGGTGGCCTTCGGGGATGGCCAGGACATAGGGCTCGCGAAGAAAAAGCAAGGAGTTCAGGCCCGAGGTATCGTGACCGAACAGCCTGACAAAGGCGATGTCCAGCCGGTCGCCGCGCAACAGCG
Source organism: uncultured Pseudodesulfovibrio sp. (assembly GCF_963662885.1). Lineage (NCBI taxonomy): Bacteria > Pseudomonadati > Thermodesulfobacteriota > Desulfovibrionia > Desulfovibrionales > Desulfovibrionaceae > Pseudodesulfovibrio > uncultured Pseudodesulfovibrio sp. Next base: position 624,645 of record NZ_OY760055.1, on the reverse strand, counting down.
GCAACTGCTCGGACGTGGACTGGGCTGAAAAATCCAGACGGATACGCGGGTTGCGTTCCCGGAATGCACGGATGGCCCGGGGCAGCTTGGACAGGGACGCAGGGCCGATGAACCCGACCCGGAGCTGCCCTTCCAACCCCTTGGCCATGTCCTGGATACAGATGACGGCTTCGTTGAGTCGATCCCGCACATCCTTGCATCGGATGAGGAACTCCTTGCCTTCCGGGGTCAGGGCCACCTTCCGGCTGGTCCGCTCCAAGAGCGTTACCCCGAGTTCCTCTTCAAGACGCTTGATCTGCTGCGACAGCGGCGGCTGGGCTATGTGGCAACGCTCGGCCGCCCGCCCGAAATGCAGCTCCTCGGCCACGGCAATGAAATAGGTGATCTGTCTGAGTTCCATTATTCAGAGCTAATACATATTGATCTTCGTGTAAATATGTATTGGACATATTGATACCACATTTCTACCGTGTCCTCCAACACAAAGGAGGCACGACATGCAGGGTTTATCGAGTATTCACACGTATTTTCTGAGTGTTATCGTCATCGCCACGATCCTGGCCGGGACAGGCGTAACCGGACACGCAGACGACGGGGCCAAGGTCCTCGGCACCGGACTGGCCGGGACCGCGGGACTGGCTCTGGACTCCCGAGGGTACGCATACACTGCGGACCGCGAAGCCGGCGTGGTCTTGTGCGTGCCGCCGGACGGCGAGCCCACGACCTACGCCCGCGTGGCTGAGCCCACGGCTCTGGCCGTGGACCGTCTGCGTACCCTTTTCGTCGGCACTGCGTCAGGGGAGATATACGCGGTCGCGCCGGACGGCGAAGTCACCAGGGTATTTCGATGCGGCAGTGCGGTATCCGGGCTAGGCATCGACCGGGATGGCAACCTGCTCGTCTCCACGGGCAAGGGGGCGATAATGAAGGTCAGCCGCGACAAGTTCCACTTCTCCGATTGATCCTCCACAAACCGGATGGGGCCGGGACCGTAAACACGCGTGCTTCCGGCTCTGTCCGCACTCTCCTCTGCGAATCGGCCGCAATAAAAAACCCCGGTTGAACCGGGGCCGGAAAATCTCATCAGGCCAATGCCCGGCTTAGAAATTCAGATCGTGGGACTGCTTGCTGCCACTCTTGCCCGAGGTGAATATTTTCGGCTCGGCCTGCTTCATCAGCTTGGCCGCCTCGGTGTTCAGAGGGTTGCGGTCGTAAGCGGCCTTGGCGTTGTTGAAGACCTCGCCCCACTCGCGTTTCTGCAGATGCAGCTTGGCCAGGCGGAGATAGAGATTTTCGGTAGGGCCGAGCCAGCGCATGGCGTCCTTGATGGCGGCCATGGCCTTGTCCGGCTCGTGCATGCCCTCGTAACAGAGGATCAGCGCGTTGTGGGCGCGCGCGTCATTGTTCTGGGTTTCCAGTGCCTTGTTCAGATACGGCACGGCCTCGGCGAACAGGCCGAACGTGGCCATGCGATTGCCGATGTCCGAATGGATACCCTCGATGTCCTGAAAATATTCGGCGATCTTGCTGTACAGCTTGCGGGCTTCAAGAGGCTGGCCCGCATTGATGAGCTGCGCCGCCTTTATGAGGTTGTCGTCCAGCACGCCCAGGCGTTTGCGCAGCTTGGCCACGCGGGCCTTTTCCATGGCCTCGCCCAGCTTCTTGTGCAGCCGAAGCAAGGTCTGGTAGAACGCCTTTTCCTTGCCCTTCCGGTAGTTGAGCCCGTCCGGAAAGAGCTTCTGGATCATCTTCATCTTGTTCAGATCGCGCAAGGCCTCGTCGAGATGGGCCTGAATCTCGAACTTCTCCGCTCCGAAGACCTGACTGGTGACCATCCCCCGGATGGCGTTGGCCAGATACTTGAGCGTCTGCAGGTAATCGTTTTTCTTGGCATAGGCGCGGGCGCGCGCAATGTCTTCGCGGATTTCCTTGGCGGTCATGGGGCTTGTTGACATGGTGTCCTTTGTCGCGAAAAAAACACTAAACGACAACAGCAAATTAATACAGGCATGCCAAATTGGCAAGCCTGCTCGCGATTATCTTGCATTTCCGAGCCACTAGCCCATACGAACCGCTCCCAGGTTGACGCGCGCAAGCCAAACCGTATAGCGTAATCGCTCGTTGCGGACCGTCCTCATACCCCGGGAGTACACTTGAACATCTACCTCGCGATCATCATCGGTTCCCTGCTTGCGGCCTGGTTTCTGGGCGTGCTTTCCGACCGGCTTTCGGCCGAGGCCATGCAGCCTTCTCCGCCTGATGAACTGGCCGACGTCTTCGACGAAAGCACCTATGCCAAATCCCAGGCGTACACCCTGGCATCCATGAAATTGTCCACGGTTTCCGAGACCTTCAACACCCTGGTACTGATCGCCGCCATCCTGGCCGGAGGGTTCAACTTTCTCGACGTTGTGGTCCGCGAAGCCGGGTATGGCCCGTTGGTATCCGGTCTGGTCTACATCGGCGGACTGGCCCTGATCAGCAGCATCCTTGGCACGCCGTTCGAGATCTACCACACCTTTGTCCAGGAAAAGCGGTTCGGCTTCAACAATACCACGCCCGGAACCTTCGTCCTTGATCGGATCAAGGGCCTTGTCCTGACCGCCATCATCGGCGGCGTACTCGTGACGGGCATTCTCCTTTTTCTGCATAAGACCGGCCCGTACGCCTGGCTGCTGTGCTGGGGATTCGCGGTGGCCCTGTCACTGGGCCTGACCTACGTGGCCCCGACCTGGATACTGCCCCTGTTCAACAAGTTCACCCCGCTTGAAGAGGGCGAACTGCGGACCAAGCTCGAGGCTTTTGCGGCCAAGGCCGGGTTCGAGCTGTCCGGCATCTACGTCATGGACGGGTCCAAACGGTCCACCAAAGGCAACGCGTTTTTCACCGGGTTCGGCAAAAGACGGCGCATCGCCCTGTTCGACACGTTGATCAAGGAAATGGATGCCGACGAGATCGTGGCCGTGCTGGCCCACGAGGTGGGCCACGCCAAGCTCGGCCACATTAAGAGCATGTTGGTCACCGGCATCGTCAAGGCGGGCGTGCTCTTCTATCTCATGTCTCTTTTCCTGGATTCAAAGGGACTGTTCGCGGCCTTTGGCATGGAGCACATGTCGCTGTACGCGGGGCTGGTCTTCTTCGTCCTGCTCTACACCCCGCTTTCTCTGGCCTTGTCCGTGGTCGCCAACGCCATCTCGCGCAAACATGAATTCGAGGCCGACGCCTTTGCAGCCCGGACCACGGGTCGCCCCGAGGATATGATCTCGGCCCTGAAAAAGCTGTCCGCCTCCAACCTGTCAAACCTGACCCCGCACCCGCTCACGGTCTGGCTTGAATACAGCCACCCCCCGGTCCTGGCCCGTATCCGCGCCCTGGCCGCCCACTCCGATTAGACTACAGGTTTCATCGGGCGTCCCTTTCCGCCCAACGGGTTCCCTCGACTGTCCGAAGCCCCGTTTCGCTAATTCCACCCCTGCCGGGGAGAAAAATCATTTCTCCGGGTATCGCAGAGAGGTACGGTTTCGGCAAAATCGGATCTCGGGAGGGACACATGCGAATCCAGTACAAAGTGCCCATTCTCGGCGCCGTCGTGGCCTTGGCCTGCGCCATCTGCTTCATTACCGCCATACATTGGAAGACCGGGATACTCCTGGACGTGGCCGGAGAAGGCGCACCCGCCCAAATGGCTGAGACCCTATCTTCACTGAAGGTGTGGGCATGGTCCCTGGGGGGCGTCTGTCTGACCGTCTCGATTCTGATCGGCCTGTGGCTGGGTTCCAGGATAAAAAACGACGTCCGGCAGGCAACCGACACCGTCCGGCAGTTCAACCAGGGTAACCTTGATGTCGATCTCTCCCCCACCGGCAAAACCGAATTCGTGGAACTCGCCTCGGCCCTGAATGCAATGGGCGACCGGCTTCGCGCTCTGGTCGGCGAAGTCCGGACCTCGGCCGACAATGTGGCCGCAGGCAGCGAAACGCTGTCCGGCTCTGCCGAGGACATGGATCAAAGCGCGTCGGCCCAATCGTCCGGCGTGGCAGAGGCCATGGCCCTGGTGGAAGACATGACCGCCAACATCAGAAACAATGCCGACAATGCCAAACGGACCTCGAACGTGGCGTCCAAGGCCGCCGCCGAAGCCTCCGAAGGCGGAAAGTCCGTGGCCCGCGCCATGGAGTCCATGCACGTCATTGCCGAAAAGATCACCATTATCGAGGAAATAGCCCGGCAGACCAACCTGTTGGCCCTGAACGCAGCCATCGAGGCGGCTCGGGCGGGAGAACACGGCAAGGGCTTTGCCGTGGTGGCGGCCGAAGTACGTCAGTTGGCAGAAAAATCCGGGCAGGCGGCCGCCGAGATCGGCGAGGTGTCACGGGAGAGCCAGATGATCGCGACCGATGCCAGTAAGATCCTGGACAAGATGGTCCCTGACATCAGGACCACGGCGGAACAACTGGAAGAGATATCGGCTTCCAGCGACGAACAACGCAGCAGCGCGGATCTTGTCGCCCAGGCCATTCGGCAGATGGACGGCGTGGCGCAACGCAACTCCATGACCTCTTCGACACTGGCATCCACCGCCGAGGAACTGTCCGCCCAGGTCTCGCAAATACAACGGGCCATCGGCTATTTTCACACCAACCGGGCGCACGCTCCACTGCGGGCTCCGGCTTCCAAGCTTCACGCCCCTGCCCCTGCACGCACTTCGGTGGTCCGCCAGGCTCCCCCCCGGCTGCAATCCGCTTCCGCCCCCAAACCGCTATCCAAGCCTGCGCCGAAGCTCCCGGCAGCGCCCGCGCCATCAAAACCCGCCTTCAAGCCCTCCGGAGATCGGAAAGATCTGGTGGGTTGGGACGATTCCTTTATCCTGGGTATCAAGAAGATCGACGAGCAGCACCACACCCTCGTGGACATGGTCAACAACCTGTACCACGCCATGCAGGAAGGGAGAGGCCGGGACTACCTCGGAGAATTGCTGGAAGAGCTGAAGAACTACACCGTGACCCACTTCGGCACCGAAGAGGACTACTTCCGGCAGGTTGGTTACGCCGGGGCCGAGTCACACGAAAAAATCCACATGGAACTGGTCCAGACCGTCCTGGACTTCGAAGCGAAGTTCAAGAGCGGTGAAGCGACCGTCACCCGCGAGCTGATGATCTTCCTGCGCGATTGGTTGGGAAACCACATCAAGAAGATCGACAAGGGCTATGTGAAGACGCTGCACGAAGCGGGTATTTATTGATCCCACCGCCCCTCTTCCGGAGTAGGACTAAGTCGTGAGAGGGGGGCCGGCGGCCCCTTCGGGGAGATCTGGGAACCTTTTGAAAAAGGTTCCCTGGACCCTTCAAAACTTTTTGTAGCGCCTTCGGCGGGTGCAGACTCACTGATTGTCCTAAACGCACAAATATCCACCGGCGCACCCCGCGCAGCGGCACCAAAAAGTTTTGGAAAAGGAGGGGATGGGGGTTCGGGGGAAGGGGAGGAGAAACCTTTCTCAAAAGGTTTCTCCTCCCCTTCACCTGACCGCCTGAGGCGAATCTACCCCGCCGCTCTGGCGGCGACGATGGCGGCCTCTTCGCCCTTGCCCTGAGCCTCGAGAGCTTCGACCAGGGTATCCCAGTAAGCGGGTACGCCCGGAGCCAGGGCCGAGGACTGGCGAGCCAGAACCTCGGCGATCTGCGGGTCCTCGCCCTGATCGAGATAGAGCTTGGAAAGCATGTGCATGGCCTGATGGTCGTTGTGATCGGCGTTCAGGGCCAGATGCAGGTATTCGCGGGTACCCTCGATGTCGCCCTGGCGGTAGGCCACACGGGCCAGAGGCCGCAGGACCATGCGTTCGCCGCCGGGTTGCTCGGCGGCTTTCTTGTAGAGATTGGCGGCCTTCTTGAGATGGTTGGCCTTTTCCTCGATGGACCCCAGGCGCATGAGCGAATAGACGTGGCCGGGCTCGGCCTTGAGGCACTGACGGTAGGCCTTTTCGGCGGACTTGAGATCACCCAGGCGGTGGTTGGCCCAACCGAGATTGTAGAGGGCGAGAACGTCCTTCTTGTCCAGTTCCACCACCCGCTCGAACTCGTGCCGGGCCTCTTCGAACCGGCCGAGCTGGGCGTAGCAGATGCCGAGCGAGTTGCGGGCCAGGAGATTGTTGTCGTCGTCGAGCAGGGCCAGCTTGAATTCCTCGATGGCTCCGTAGATGTCGCCGTCCATGAACTTGCGGTCCGCGGACAGGTTGAGCGAGATGGAGTCGAACACGGCCACCCGCGGGTCGGGCAGAAGCAATGCGTGATCCAACGCCTTGCGGCAGTTTTCCAGCATGTCGGCCCGGTCGAAATTCAGGAACGGGTAGCGCGCCGAGCCAACGGAAAGCTTGAGACCGAGGTTTCTGGACACGGCCTGTTCCAGTTCCAGGGTGCGGTCCATCAGCGTTTGCCGGTCCACGCCCTCGGTGAAAAAGATCATGCCGTTAAGGCCAAACCGGCCGCCGGTGGCCGCGTCGCCGAACACGCCGCGCGCAATGCGGGCCACGTCGCGGGCCATGTGGTCCATCCCGTCCTGATAGCGGTCGTTCTCCTCGGGCTGATCCAGAATACGGATCAGTGACAATCCGAAAGACGCGGGAGTAAGCCGGGCCTTGGCGAACCAGGAGACGAATTCGCCGTATCGCAGAAGTTGTGTCGCGCCGTCGTGGCTCGGCATGGTGTCGTCCTTTATTTCCTGATCGGGCGAGAACAGGCTTTCGTCGCCCTCGATGAGATTGAGTCGGTCGCCGGGTTCCACGGACCAGGCCGCGTCGCCCAGGTGCAGGGCCTCGGCAAAGGCGATGTCGTCCTGGACCTCGACCAGAACCACCTCGCCCTTGTACATGGCCGGATAGCGTCCGGACAGACGCTCGTCTTCGGTGATCGAAGCCGAGGCGACGCCGCCGGACTTGGGCGAACGGACCAGAAACCGCTGGCCGACCTTGGCCCCGGACGCCTCGCCCAGGGACACGACCATGCGGTTCATGGGCAGGGTCTCGAGCACCCGGCCGCCCTTGGACAGGATGTCGGCATAGCCAAACACCCGGTTGCGCCCCTGATCCTTGGCCACGGCCACGCCCTTGCGGGCTTTGCGCACGATCATGCGCGCCTGCTCGGACGGAGTGCGCCGGAATTGCGCTCCCTCCAGCCCCTGCGGATAGCAGACGTAGCCGAGGCTGCCGGTGATCGAGATGGTGTCGTTGGTAATGTCGTCGGTGAAAGAGAGCTTGCTCAGGCCCGAGCGAATGACCTCGGACAACTGGAAGCAGGCATGAGGCTTGGCGTCGGGCACGAGGATGGCGAACTTGTCGTTGGCGAAACGCGCCACGGTGGTGTATTTGGGGCAGACCAGACTCAGCAGCCGACCGACCTCGCCCAGCATGTCGTCGCCCTTGAGATAGCCGTAGCGCTCGTTGATCGGCTGGAAGGTGTCGAGGTCGAGAAAGATGACGCCGAAGGTCCCGGAAAAAGCCATCTCCGGCTCGCGGGTTTCCACCCCGGACCGGCAGGTCCCGGTGGCCAGACAGCCCTGCACCTGATCGATGGCCTGCTCCAGCTCCTCGAAGAAAAAGTTTCGCGAATACAGACCGGTCAGGGGATCGGTGACCGCTTTTTTGTACAGGGCAAGTTTCTCCAGGATCGACGCTGCCAGTGCCATGAGATATTTCGGAGCCGTGGCCGGAGCCTTGAGGCGCACGCCCTTGGCAATGAAATAGCACATCATCTCGCCCTTGAAGACCAGCGGCAGGATCAACTCGTTGTCCTCGGCCCGGAACTCCGGCTCGGGGATATCATCCGATTTCCCCCTGGGAAAGAACAGACTGTAGGAGGAGAAGGAAACGAACTCCGCCATGCAATCCTTGATGGTGTGTTCGAAATCGATCAACTCCTGGGGAGTGAGCGACACGGCCCTGTCCGAGAAGATGTCCTTGTTTGTCCTCATAATGCGATACGGTACAACGAGGCCCGTTTTTTCTCAAACAAAAGTTTGGGTAATGGTCCGTGACAACTCCCGTTTTTACACCGTCAAAGACCCCTTTCCGCTCCGGAGGGACAAAACTATATCAATACATCCAGATATAAACATTTTGTTTGACTCCCCCCGGTAAATCTGTCAGGTGTTCACCAAGCTTCGAGGCGAACCATGAAAATCATCACCGATCCGACAGAATTGCAGCGCCAATGTCTTGACTGGCGCAAGCAGGGCCACACCATCGGCCTTGTTCCGACCATGGGCTACCTGCACCACGGCCACACCTCCCTTATCGACCGCGCCCGTACCGAGTGCGACAAGCTCGTCATCTCGGTCTTCGTCAACCCCGCTCAGTTCGGTGAGAACGAAGATCTGGACAGCTACCCCCGTGATTTCGAGAGCGACCGCGCCAAGGCCGAGGCCCACGGCGTGGACCTGATCTTCGCCCCCGAACCCGGCTCCATGTACGCGGACAACCACGCCACCTGGGTGGAAGCCCCCCGACTGGGCGAACACCTCTGCGGCACCACCCGGCCCATCCATTTCCGCGGCGTGTGCACGGTGGTCACCAAGCTGTTCATGCTGACCCAGGCCGAAGTGGCCGTATTCGGCGAGAAGGACTGGCAGCAGTTTGCCATCCTGCGCCGCATGGTCCGCGACCTGAACATGCCGATCAGGCTCATCGGGCACCCCATCGTGCGCGAGGAAGACGGTCTGGCCCTGAGCTCCCGAAACGCGTATCTTACCGAAGAAGAGCGTGCAGTGGCCCCGAACATCCGCAAGGGTCTGCTCAAACTCGTGGACAAGGCCAAGGGCGGGGAGCGCGACTGCGCCGCATTGAAGCAATTCCTGGCCGACGAATACGCCGCCGCCCTGCCCATGGGCGAGGTGGACTACATCGAAATCGTTGACCCGGACGAAATTTCACCGCTCAGGACCATTGCCCGGTCCGCGCTGGCCGCCGTGGCCGTGCGCATGGGCAAGGCCCGGCTGATAGATAATATATTGATAGAGGTTTAGACTCGTGGCTCAAAGATGTTTTCTGAGCGCCAAGATCCATGGCGCGACCATTACCTGCGCGAACCTGGAATACCGGGGCAGCATTTCCATAGACACCAAACTGATGAAGACGGTGGGACTGCTGCCTTACGAACAGGTGGACGTATACAACCTGGACAACGGGGAACGGCTGACCACTTACGCCATCCCCGGCCAACCGGGCGAGATCTGCCTGAACGGAGCCGCCGCGCACAAGGGCGGCGTCGGACAGCGCGTGATCATCGCCGCATTCATGTGGCTGGACGAAAACGAAGCGAAGACCCGCAAACCCAGGGTCGTCATCGCAGGCAAGAACAATACCGTCGATGAAATCCTCGAGTGCGAACTCATCAACCCGGATTTCTAGGCGACATCAAGCAGCATCCCTGAAGGAGGGTCCGATGCAGATTGAAGGCAAATACCTTTTCACTTCCGAGTCCGTGACCGAAGGCCACCCCGACAAGGTGGCCGACCAGATTTCCGACGCCATCCTGGACGCCATCATCGGCCAGGACGAGAACGCACGCGTGGCCTGCGAGACTCTGGTGACCACCGGCATGGCCTTCATCGCCGGTGAAATCTCCACCACCGCTTTCGCCGACTTCCCGGAGATCGTCCGCAACACCATCAAGGACATCGGCTACAACAGCTCCGACACCATGGGCTTCGACTGGCAGACCTGCGCGGTCATCTCGTCCATCGACAAGCAGTCCCCGGACATCGCCCAGGGCGTCGACCGGGTCAAACCCGAAGACCAGGGCGCCGGCGACCAGGGCATGATGTTCGGTTTCGCCACCAACGAGACCCCCACCCTCATGCCGACCCCGATCTACTACGCCCACAAGCTGTCCCGCCGCCTGACCTACGTGCGCAAAGAGGGCATCCTCGATTTCCTGCGCCCGGACGGCAAGACCCAGGTCTGCGTGCAGTTCGACAACGGCAAGCCCGTGCGCATCGACAACGTGGTCGTCTCCTCCCAGCATGACGAGAACATCGCCTACTCGGACCTGAAGGACGCGATCCTCAAGGAAGTCATCATGCACACCCTCCCGGAGGAGCTGATCGACGACTCCCTGAAGACCTATATCAACCCCACCGGCCGGTTCGTCATCGGCGGTCCCGTGGGTGACTGCGGCCTGACCGGACGCAAGATCATCAACGACACCTACGGTGGAGCCGGTGCCCACGGCGGCGGCGCCTTCTCGGGCAAGGACCCGTCCAAGGTAGACCGCTCCGGCGCGTACATGGCCCGCTACGTGGCCAAGAACGTGGTCGCCTCCGGTCTGGCCGACATGTGCGAGGTTCAGATCGCCTACGCCATCGGCGTGGCCGAGCCCGTGTCCGTCGTTGTCAGCTCCCGCGGTACCGGCCAGGTCTCCGACGAACAGCTGACCAAGGCCGTGACCGAGGTCTTCGACATGCGCCCCTACTTCATCCAGGAGCGCCTCAAGCTGCGTCGCCCCATCTTCCAGAAGACCACCAACTACGGCCACTTCGGCCGCGAGCTGCCCGAGTTCACCTGGGAAGCCACCGACGCCGTGGACGATCTGCGCACCGCCTGCAAGATCTAGTTTCCGGCCCCACACAAAGACAAACCGCCCGGTCCGGCATATGCCGAACCGGGCGGTTTCCTTTTGAGCATCGCGGCCTAACCCTATCGGGGGCCTCCCTCTTAGGCCCGAGACATATCACCGCACAATGTGCGCTGACGACCGCTGCTCATGTGACGAGATAGGAAAAAAACAGATGTACCGGGGTGGCTCGAACGGAGAAGCATTGCGGCTAGGGAGCCGGATTCAGTTCCCCGCGCTCCATGAGAATCCGCCATATCTCCTCGGCATAGAGATCCGCCAGCCTGCGCCCTCTTGAACCGAGGGTGTGGGAAAAGGCCACATGATATTCCAGACGGGCCAGCTTCAGGACGGACACAACCTCGCCTCGCGCGATCTCGTCGCCAACGTAGTGCTCCGCCGCCAGCGAATTGCCCACCACCGCGTCGAACCGCCCTTCGAGCAGCATGGAGTAAAGAACCTTGCAGTCCTTGACCATTCTGAACCTGCTCATCATTTTCCGGTCTACCAACTTGCCGTAGTAGTACCCTCGAACAGCCCCGATTTTGTGCCTCGCGAGGTCTTCCAGGCCACTGATGCGAACCCCGCTTCGGGACCGAACATAAACGGAAACGTCCTCGCTCGTTGCGCTCCTCGCGGCAAAAAATAAGAATTTCGAACGCTCCGGGGTTTCGTAGAGATCGACCATGCTGTCGACGGAGCCTTCCTTCACGGACACGAGGAGCCTGATAAAAGGCTGGGACACGAATACCGGTTCGATGCCCAACCGTTTGCTCGCTTCCCGGATCAGACTGATGGTCCTCCCGCGGGCTTCTCCGTCCACCGTGTAGCTGAGCGGCGGATACTCGTCGTAGCCGAAACTGATCGTCTCCGCCCATACCGGCCCGGCCCGTAGTATGAGAGGCAACAAAAGGAGAAGCAGCCAGAAAGAGACTACACGCATCTGCATATTGTAGTATTGGAACGAACTTCATGTCTTTGTCAAATGCGCCCTTCATTGCTCAGGATGGACTTCCCGCCTCGTTCCGCGTCATGTCGACGCACAGGATGCGGTGACGGCCGCTGCTCTTGTGGTAGAACATATGGGAGATGGTGATGCACAGATTGCCTGAGGCGAGCGAGATATACGGGCGGGTGGTGAACTTCTCCAACCCGGCCTGAATGGGCAGGAAATATTCCTTGAGCGAATGGTCCGCGCCCACCTCGGCGGGCTCGTACAAAAACCGCTTGCAGGTCTTGAGCCGGGACGGATCGCAAACGGTGTCGGAAATCTGGTTTCCGCGCATGTCCAGAACATAGAGACACTCGACGCTTTCGTAGGTCTCGACGAATTTGGCCAAAGCCAGGCCCATGTCCTTGGCCAGAGTCTCGGCCAGTTCCTGGCACATGGTCAGCACGGTCAGGTCGTAGCTTGAATACAGGCGCTTGTCGTCCGCGATCTGCTGCGTGCGGTTCTCCCGGTGCCGCTCGGCCAGAGCGTCCACCTTGGAGGCCATGCCGGGCACCGCGTCCAACCCCGGCGCGGGCCGGGCGAAATAGAATCCCTGGAACACGTCGACCCCGTTCGAGAGCAGGCACATGGCCTCCTCGGCCGTCTCCACGCCCTCTGCCAGAACGAGGCAGCCGAGTCGGTTGGACATCTGGACGAAACTGCGGACCACTTCCAGTTTGTGGAAATGCTTGTCCACGCCGCTGATCAGGGTGCGGTCCAGCTTGATGACGTCCGGCTTGAGCAGGGGGATGCGGTCCAGATTGGAAAAGCCTGCGCCCACGTCGTCCAGCGCGATGAGGAAGTCGTTGTCCCGATAGAATTTGACGAAGGCCATGAGGGCGTCCATGTCTTCGCACCGGGATTCGATGATCTCGATGATCACGTTGCTCGGGCTGATGCCGCATCGGGTGACGAGGTTGAGAACGTGGCAGGAACCGCGGGTCTCTTCGTTGATGCAGGAGGCGTCGATGTTCATGGAGAGCATCATGCCCTTGTCTTTTCTGTGAAGCGCGGCAAAGGATTCAGCCGCGTTAGTTCGGCAGGCCCGGTCCAGGGCGAGCCGGGATGCTCTGTCCCGGGCCTGCTCGAACAGCAGGGTTGGAGGTATGATTTCTCCGCTTTGGGGGTCAAACCCTCTGCTCAGCGCCTCCAGCCCGACGACCGCTTTCCGCTTGAGCGAAACCTGGGGCTGGAAGTGCGTGATCAGCGAACGATTTTCAATGATCTTTTGAATGTCTGGCACTGCGGTCAACACTGAAATACCTTGCCTGTCGGCCGTTACGTTTATCTCCCCGAGTGCCTGGACCATAAGGCCGGGGCGGCGGTGGTCGACGCCGCCCCGGCGCTTATATGCTTTCGCAATCCGTTCTAGAGGATTCCGTCCTCACCGGTCCTGATGCGCAGGGCCTTGGTCAGTTCGGTGACGAAGATCACGCCGTCGCCTTCGGAACCGGTCTGTCCGGAGGACAGGATGGCGTCGATGGCCTTCTGTTCGAAATCGTCGTTGACGCCGATCTCGAGGCGGACTTTCTTGAGCAGGTTCACTTCCATCTGCACGCCGCGGTAGGTTTCAGTGAATCCCTTCTGGCGTCCGGAGCCCAGGATGTTGGTCACGGACAGGGAGTAGATCTCCTTGGCGTAAAGCGCCTGCTTCACGTCGTTCAACTTTTCAGGCCTGATGTATGCAACGATAAGCTTCATTTCTTATATCTCCTTAAGATGATCTCTGATTACGTTAGCGGACTACTCGTTGCTGAAGAGCTGGAAGCCATTGTAGGCCTCGGAGCCGTGTTCGCCAATGTCCAGACCCTTGAGTTCTTCTTCCTTGGAAGCGCGCAGGCCCAGGACGCCCTTGAGGACGGACATCAGGATGAAGCCGGTACCGAAGGCCCAGACGAAGACCGCGCCCACGCCGAGCAGCTGCACACCGAGGAGGTGGGCGCCGCCGCCGTAGAACAGGCCGCCGTCAACATTGAACAGGCCGCAGGCGATGGTACCCCAGGCGCCGCAGACACCGTGGACCGAGGAGGCGCCGACCGGATCGTCGATCTTGAGGACCTTGTCGATGAACTCGATGGAAATGACAACCAGCACACCGGCGACCAGACCGATAACGACGGAGGGGCCGGGGGTGACGGTGGCGCAGGGAGCGGTGATGGCGACCAGACCGGCCAGAGCGCCGTTCATGGACATGGAGATGTCAGGCTTGCCGAAGCGGATCCAGGCGAAGACCATGGAGGCGAGCATACCGGCGCAGGCGGCCAGGGTGGTGTTCATGGCGATCAGACCGATGGAGTCGTTAGCCTCGACAGTGGAACCGGGGTTGAAGCCGAACCAACCGAACCAGAGGATGAAGACGCCCAGACCGGCCAGCGGGATGTTGTGGCCCGGGATGGCGTTGGCCTTGCCGTCTTCGGTGTACTTGCCGATGCGCGGGCCGAGAACCATGGCGCCGACGAGAGCGATCCAGCCACCAACGGAGTGAACAACGGTGGAACCGGCGAAGTCGCAGAAGCCGAGCTCGCCCAGCCAGCCGCCGCCCCAGATCCAGTGACCGGAGATGGGGTAGATCAGGCCGGAGATGACCATGGAAATAATGACGTAGGTACCGAACTTGGTACGCTCGGCCATACCACCGGAAACGATGGTCGCGGCGGTGGCGGCAAACACGGACTGGAAGAACCAGAAGGTGTAGGTCCAGGGCAGGTCGGCCTCGGTGATGCCGGAAAGGGCGTAACCGGAGGTGCCGATGAAGCCGCCGGCGTCAGCGCCGAACATGATGGCGTAGCCGAACAGGAAGAAGATGATGGAACCCGCTGCGTAGTCCAGGAAGTTCTTCATCATGATGTTACCCGCGTTTTTGGCGCGAGTGAAACCGCACTCGACACAGGCGAAGCCAGCCTGCATGATCATGACCATTGCGGCGGCGATCAGCGTCCACAGGATGTTGGCGTTGGACTGGGTCAGGTACTCCACATCCTGCGCGAAGGCGAGGGTGGGGGTCAGGGCTGCTACCAAAGCGGCCACGCCGATGGCGAGCCTCTTGGAAACAT
>NZ_OY760055.1:2500-5000 GCF_963662885.1 uncultured Pseudodesulfovibrio sp. | reverse complement strand
GAAGCGATTTATCACAAAGGAGATTTTTGCGCAGAATAGGCAACAATGGTTTGAGATGCTCGCGCGCCAGGGAGACACGAGGAGAGACTACAAAGGGAAGAAGTTGGGATTTCGAGCGAAGCGCCGACACTGTGCGTCAAGGAAGATCTCTCAGTTGTGCAAGAAACACAAAAAGCCCTCAGTCGATTGACTGAGGGCTTTTGAAATATTCCTTGGCGGCGACCTACTTTCCCACACGCTACCATGCAGTATCATCGGCGATGGAGGGCTTAACTACCGGGTTCGGAATGGGACCGGGTGTACCCCCTCCTCCTTGGCCACCAAGAAAATTTTGGCGAACCGGAGTTCGGAATATATTAGTAAATAGGGGAAGAGAGAATTCCATTAATTGTTAAATAAGCCGCACGATCTATTAGTACTGGTCAGCTGAACAACTCACGTTGCTTACACCTCCAGCCTATCAACCTTGTAGTCTTCAAGGGATCTTCAGGGACATATAGTCCAGGGAGAACTAATCTTAAGGCTGGCTTCCCGCTTAGATGCTTTCAGCGGTTATCCGTTCCGAACTTAGCTACCCTGCAGTGCCACTGGCGTGACAACAGGAACACCATAGGTTCGTCCACCCCGGTCCTCTCGTACTAGGGGCAGACCCTCTTCAATTCTCCTACGCCCACGGAGGATAGGGACCAAACTGTCTCACGACGTTTTAAACCCAGCTCGCGTACCACTTTAAACGGCGAACAGCCGTACCCTTGGGACCTGCTTCAGCCCCAGGATGTGATGAGCCGACATCGAGGTGCCAAACCGCGTCGTCGATGTGAACTCTTGGACGCGATCAGCCTGTTATCCCCGGCGTACCTTTTATCCTATGAGCGATGGCCCTTCCATTCGGAACCACCGGATCACTAAGACCAACTTTCGTTCCTGCTCGAGATGTCTCTCTCACAGTCAAGCTCCCTTATGCCTTTGCACTCAACGGCTGGTTTCCAATCAGCCTGAGGGAACCTTTGCAAGCCTCCGTTACATTTTAGGAGGCGACCGCCCCAGTCAAACTACCCACCAGACACTGTCTCCACACCGGATAACGGTTATGGATTAGATACCTAAGTAATAAAGGGTGGTATTTCAAGGTTGACTCCACGCATACTGGCGTACACGCTTCAAAGTCTCCCACCTATCCTACACATTATTAATCAAATACCAATGTCAAGCTGCAGTAAAGGTGCACAGGGTCTTTCCGTCCTTCCGCGGGTACCCGGCATTTTCACCGGGAATTCAATTTCACTGAGTCTCTGGTTGAGACAGCGGGGAGATCGTTACGCCATTCGTGCAGGTCGGAACTTACCCGACAAGGAATTTCGCTACCTTAGGACCGTTATAGTTACGGCCGCCGTTTACTGGGGCTTCGATTTAAAGCTTCGACCGAAGTCTAACCTCACCTCTTAACCTTCCAGCACCGGGCAGGCGTCAGTCCCTATACATCGTCTTACGACTTAGCAGAGACCTATGTTTTTAGTAAACAGTCGCCCCCCCCGATTCCTGCGTCTCAAATCCACTCGCATAGTCAAATGGTCATGGATTCGAGCACCCCTTCTCGCGAACTTACGGGGTCATTTTGCCGAGTTCCTTAACCAGAGTTCTCTCAAGCGCCTTGGTCTGCTCGACCCACCTACCTGTGTTGGTTTGCGGTACGGTATGCATACGCTAAACTTAGGAGCTTTTCTTGGCAGCATGGACTCAACGGCTTCAGTCAGTTTAATGACACGGCATCACGTCTCAGGCATATAGAATCGCGGATTTGCCTACGACTCAACCCTACACGCTTGCACCGGGATATCCAACACCCGGACCGCCTATCCTCCTGCGTCCCTCCATCGCACACGTATACATGTACAGGAATATTAACCTGTTTCCCATCGACTACGCATTTCTGCCTCGCCTTAGGGGCCGACTTACCCTGGGAAGATTAGCTTTACCCAGGAAACCTTAGGTTTACGGCGAATAAGTTTCTCACTTATTTTATCGTTACTCATGCCAGCATATTCACTTCTCATTAGTCCAGCATACCTCACGGTACACCTTCGTCCCATCTGAGAACGCTCCCCTACCGCTCATAGTAAACTATGAACCCAAAGCTTCGGTACAATGCTTAGCCCCGTTACATTTTCGGCGCAGAATCGCTAGGCCAGTGAGCTATTACGCTTTCTTTAAAGGATGGCTGCTTCTAAGCCAACCTCCTGGATGTATCAGCAACTCCACCACCTTTCCCACTTAGCATTGATTTAGAGACCTTAGCTGTTGGTCTGGGCTGTTTCCCTTTTGGCCACGGGCCTTCGCACCCATAGCCTGACTGCCACACATCATTTACCGGCATTCGGAGTTTGAAAGGGGTTGGTAACCTGGTGGGGCCCCTAGCCCTGTCAGTGCTCTACCTCCGGCAAACTAATGTGACGCTATACCTCAATATATTTCGGGGAGAACCAGCTATCACCGGGTTTGA
>NZ_OY760054.1 GCF_963662885.1 uncultured Pseudodesulfovibrio sp. | reverse complement strand
ACGGACACCCGCGTCCGCACGGCCTTGCCGAAGGCACACAAAAAGTTTGGGAAAAGGGAGGGATGGGGGTCTGGGGGTTCCCCTTCTATTCGAATGGGATCTGCAGCCGGGTGAGTGCTTCGGAGAGTTTGGCGGCCTTTTTGGATTCCACGAAGGAGAGGATTTCGCCCGCCTGTCTGCCGCGCATGCCGGAGAGCACCTTGACGGCCAGGACGTCGTCCATGGACTGGAGGATTTCGGCGGCTTTCTTGGCCTTGGTGTTGGAGAGCATGTCGACCAGCTGCTTGACGCGCTGATCCTTGATCTGCTTGGCCTCGTCGAGCATGGACTTGATCTCGGCGTGGAGCTTGGCGACTTTTTCGGCCTCGGCCTTGATGGACGCCTCCATCTCGCGCAGGGTGCGCTCCTTGATGGCCAGCTCCTCTTCCTTTTTCTTGAGGGCCTTCCATTCCGCGGGCATGTCGGCTTCGGTGCGGGCCTTGGCGGCCTGATCCAGCTCGGCCTCCTGCTGCGCGGCGCGGTTGGCCGCGGAGTCGGCCTTGTCGGCGATGGGCGTGGCCGGGGTCGCAGCGGTGGAACCGGTGGCACCGGCATCTTGGGCGGCGGCGATGCCGGTCACGGAATCCGGGAGGACCGAAGCCACGGTCTTGAGCGTCATAGAATCGACGCTGAGGAGGCCGAACACGGCGAGCTTGAGCAGGGCCAGGAAGACGAGACTGACGAGTACCCTAGTGATCCTGACGTTCGTACCGGATCGTTGCCATTTCGTCGTTTTCCTTTTCTTCTCGGGCGTTTTCTTGATCATGGTGCTTCTTGGCTTGCGTTTGCTTGAGCTTCTCCAGGAGCTTTTTTTCCTTGGAGCGTTCCACCGCCTCCAGGCGGCATCTTTGCAATTTAAGTTCCAAACCGCTCAGCTCCACCCGACCGACGGACAGGTCCTGTTCCAGCGCTTCCTTGTACTGCCGCCACAGCCACATGTCGTTGGCCGACTTGCGGGACGCGACTTCGGTTTGCAGGTGGGCGCGCAGCTGTTCTTCCAGGGCCGCGACGGCCTCGGCCTTGGCGTCACGCTCGGCCTGGGCGCGGGCCAGGACACCCTTGGCCTGGTCCTCCAGCTGCTCGCGGTAGTCGAGCACCTTGTCGAGCTTGAAATGAAACGGTTTGGCCATGGGTCATCCTTGCCCCGAAACCGGGGCCGGGGGAAACGGGTTAGCTGGACGCCTGCACCGGGGTCCCGGCCAGGCCGCAGTAGCCGGTCTCGGCCTCGCGGTCCACCCAGCGCCACATCATGCACTGGGCCACCTGGCACATCTTCATTTTGTCGTCGTGGGTCATGAGCAGGGGACAGAACAGGAACCGGGCATCACAGGCTTTGACGAGCATGGCTTTCCTCCTCGGGAAAAATGAAACGGCGCGCCGGAACCCCGGCGCGCCGCCAATATACCTCGTATCCCTGCCGCTGGCTAGCTGCCGGGCAGCGCTTCGCGCTCGGCCACCTGCTCGCCCACGGGCGGAGCGGTTTCGGCCACGGG